>JASFFF010000389.1:0-4164 GCA_050124445.1 Desulfosarcina sp. | reverse complement strand
AACCTCGAACCTTGAACCTTGAACCTTGAACCTTGAACCTTGAACCTTGAACCTTGAACCTTGAACCTTGAACCTTGAACCAAAATCGCTATATCCCAGGAGCGAATCAGGTGTCAAACCCCGGTCGCCGATACCGACGGGCAAGCGCTTGTTCTGGATTATCAAACCGATCCAAAACCGTTTAATGGGTTTCAACCCATTTTATTTTGGTGTATGCTCACAGCTATCGATCGATTGCCTGTCGGCACCGAGCGGGCAATCGGCACGCATACGCCAAACAGGACTTGTAAAGGAGGTTGGCATGCCGGATCTGGCCTACGTCAACGGTGAGATTTTACCCATTGAAAATGCGCTTGTGCCCATCGAAGACCGGGGTTACCAATTCGGTGATGGCGTGTATGAATTCATTGCCAGCTATAAGGGTCGATTGTTCATGTTGGAGCCACATCTAGACCGGCTGGAGCGCTCCTTGCGCGAATTGGCCTACGATCCGATCCCGCGCGCCCAAATCAAAGAGGCTGTTTTGGATCTGTTCAACATCTCCGGCTACCAGCGGGCAGGCATCTATATCCAAGTTTCCAGGGGCGTTGCCCCCCGCAATCATGCATTTGCGCCGGGCATGGCGCCTCAAATCGTCATGACGGTGCGCGCGGTCCAGGAAGTGCCTGAAAAGGTGCGCACCGATGGCGCCACCGCCATCACCGTGAAAGACACCCGCTGGGGGCGCTGCGACATCAAAACCATCCAGCTCTTGTCCAACAGCCTGGCCAAGCAGAAAGCGCTGGATTCGGGTTGTGACGACGCCATCTTTGTCTCCGATCAAGATGTCGTCCGCGAAGGTACCAGTTCCAACCTGTTCATCGTATCTGACGAAACCGTAATCACCCACCCGTTGACAGACAACATCCTGCCAGGTATCACGCGCATGGTGATTCTAGACATCTGTGCAGCCAATAACCTGTCGGCGCAGGAGACGTTTTTCGGTCCAGAGACTTTGTATGAGGCTGACGAAGTTTTTCTCACGGGGACAGTAACCGAAGTGCTCCCGATCGTGCAAATCGACGATAGGCATATCGGTAACGGGAAAGTGGGACCGATCGCCCATCGGCTCTTTGATCTGCTGCGCCAACGTGCCATGATGGTTGGTTGAGTGGATGGCCAGTTTGGCTGTCAATCGCGACCGGGATCGCCGGCATCATTGACCACAACACGCGGTACTCGCCGCGAGATGCCGCAAGTCATCTCATATGGGATCGTACCCATCGCTTCGGCGACATCGAGCACCTGAATCGCGTTGGTCGTCCCGTCGCCCCAAATCAAGACATCGTCGCCGACGGCGATGGGATCATCGCCGACATTTACCATCATCTGATCCATGGTGATCGTACCCACCACCGGATACAATCGTTCACCAATCCGTACTTGAAGCCGACCGGTCAAATGACGCCTGACGCCATCCGCATAGCCGATGGGTAGTACGGCAATGGTTGTTTCGGCAGGGGTTTGCCAGCGCCGCCCATAGCTGACATTATGCCCGGCAGGCAGCCGCCGGATGTGGGTGACGAGCGTCGTGAGGCCCATCACCTGCTTTAAGGGAATCGATCGGGAGGTTTCCGTTGACGGGTAATGGCCGTACAAAATGATTCCACAGCGGCAGGCGCCATGGTAGCTGTCGGGCATATCCAGTACGGCACCGCTGTTGGCCATATGCAGCAGTGGCGGCAGCGAACCTTTGTCGCCCAATCGTTTTACCAGGTCGTTAAAACGCGCCAGCTGCTGGCGGGCGTAAGTTTTATCCGTTTCATCCGAGGTGGCAAAATGGCTGTATAATCCCTCCCAAACACACCGCCGGGAGCGAATTAAACGGTCAAAAAAACCCGGTTCCTGGTCCAACAACAGGCCGACACGACCCATACCGGTCTCCACATTGACATGAACGCGGGCGGGCATATTCCCGGACAGCCTGTCGATCCAGCGGATATCCTGGCTACCGAACAGGGTAATTCTAAAGCCCGCGCGAACGGCTTCGGGCAACTCGTCAGGCATCAACCGGCCAAAGATCAGTATGGGAACGTTGATACCGCTGTCACGAAGCGCCATGGCCTCCTGAAACTGGGCAACGGCAAGCAGATCGGCGCCGTCATCGACCAGACAACGGGCAATGGGTATCGCACCATGCCCATAAGCATCCGCCTTGACCACTGGGATCAAACGGGCGGGTGCAATCTTTCGTTGAATGGCGCGAAAATTGAATCGCAGGTTATCCAAATAGATGCGGGCGCAAGTTCGAGGCTCCATAACCATCTTCCGAATCGGCGTTTTCTTGTTGATGGCACGTCAGTGCAATATTTGGCTTAAAAACAGTTTGGTGCGTTCATGCTGCGGGTTATCGAAGAATTCGGTAGGAGAATTCTGTTCGACAATCTGGCCATAGTCCATGAAAAGGACCCGATGGGCAACACTCTTGGCAAAACCCATTTCGTGAGTGACCACCAACATGGTCATGCCCTCCTGGGCCAGTTCGATCATCACATCCAACACTTCCTTGATCATCTCAGGATCCAAGGCTGAGGTCGGCTCATCAAAAAGCATGACATTGGGTTTCATGCACAGGCTGCGTGCGATGGCCACTCGCTGTTGCTGACCGCCGGAAAGCTGGCCGGGAAATTTCTGGGCCTGCTCGGCGATATGCACTTTTTCCAAAAAATACATGGCCGTCTCTTCGGCTTCCTTTTTAGGGGTCTTACGCACCCAAATCGGACCTAAGGTGAGATTTTCGACAATCGTTAGATGCGGGAAAAGGTTGAAGTGCTGAAACACCATTCCCACTTCAGTCCTGATTTTTTCGATATTCTTGATGTCGTTGGTCAATTCGATGCCATCGACGATAATCCGCCCCCGCTGATGTTCCTCCAAGCGATTGATACAGCGGATGAGTGTCGATTTTCCCGATCCGGATGGACCGCAGATGACGATCCGCTCTTTCTTTCTCACTGTCAGATTGATGTCCTGCAAAACATGGAACTCACCGAACCATTTGTGCATTCCGATAATTTCGATGATTGCATCGCCGGTCGGCGCTATTTTGGTATTGGCATTGGTGTCAGGCATGGCTTACCTTCTTGGGTGTAGTCTCGCTGGTTGTAAGCGGCTGCGTCTCATTTTCGGTCGGCGCCTGTTTAAAGACCGGTATCCAACTCCTTTTCCAGGCGCCTGCTGTAGCTGGACATAAAATAGCAGCAGAAAAAATAGATCAGCGCAACAAAGATGTATAGTTCGGAAGAAAATGCCATCCAAGCGGGATCCGACAGCACGGTCTGCGTCGTTTTGAGTAAATCGTAAAGGGCAATGATCACCACAAGCGAGGTATCCTTCAAGGCTGATATGAGTTGGCTGACCGTCGGCGGTATCACAATTTTCAACGCCTGAGGCAAAATCACCAAGCGCATGGTCTGGTAATAGTTGAGGCCCAATGAATCGGCGGCCTCGAATTGCCCTTTGGACATCCCCTGCAAGCCGCCGCGCACGACTTCGGCAATATAGGCGGCGGTGAACAGAATGATGGCCACCTGAGCCCGCAAAATGACATTCACCGTAACGCCTTCAGGCAAAAATAAGGGAAAGACAATAGAAGACATGAACAGCAGGGTAATCAGCGGCACGCCCCGAATCAATTCGATATAGATGACGCACAACACTTTGACCGCCGGCAATCGTGACTGTCTTCCCAGCGCCAGGATCACACCCAGCGGATAGGCGGCTGTCAGGCCGAAGACGGACAGCATCAGGGTCAACGGGAGTCCACCCCACTGGGTGGTTTCAACCGCAGCCAGGCCCATGACGCCACCCTTCATGAGCACGCCCATTATCGCCAAACCGGCAATCCAGGCATAGAGCAGATATCTATTCCAATGTCTTCGATCGCGGCTGTAAAAGAGCAAGGCAACCAAAAGCACCATGGCCAGCAACGGCCGCCATTGCATGTGGTAAGGAAAGAATCCGAAAAGGATGAACCGGATGTTGGCCGGAATAACCGACCAGCAGGCCCCTTCACCGCCCCGACACGCCTCGCCGGAGGACAGCCAGAGGCTGTCGATGAAGGCCCAGCGTACAAAAGGCGGCACGGTTTTCCACAGCGCATACAGGGTGACCAGGGTCAGGATC
>JASFFF010000388.1:0-4169 GCA_050124445.1 Desulfosarcina sp. | reverse complement strand
ACAACGGCTGCGGTATTGCCAAGGCCGATCTGAATCGCATATTTGAACCCTTTTATACCAAAAAGGTGATGGGCAGAAGCGGCACAGGCCTGGGGATGGCCGTCGTTTGGGGAGCCGTTCAGGACCACCATGGGCACATCGATGTGATCAGCCGGCCCGACCGCGGCACGACCTTTACCATCTTTCTGCCGGCAGCAAAGCATGCGCATACCCAAAAACAGCCATCACCGGGTCTCGACGCATACATGGGCCGTGGAGAACGCATCTTGATTGTGGATGACATGCAAGAACAGCGCGAAATTGCCTCGCGCCTGCTGGAAATGCTCAACTACAAGACGGAGGCGGTTTCTTCGGGAGAACAAGCAATCGAATTTCTCAAACACGACTCAGCGGATCTTCTACTATTGGACATGATTATGGATCCGGGACTTGACGGCCTGGAGACATTCAGGGAAATCATCGCCTTTGAACCCGATCAAAAAGCGGTCATTACCAGTGGGTATGCAGAAACCGATCGGGTCGAACAGGCCTTGCGATTGGGTGCGGGTCCGTTCATCAAAAAGCCCTATACGTTTGAGACGCTGGGCAAAACAATTTTTGATGCCTTTCGGGTGTAAGCCTCCGACACGTGCAAGCTTCGGGAAATATAATGATCACGATCAAAAAGAACTGCAATTGTACGTATTTCAAGGTGACCGAAGCGGTGACCGCCAAAGAGATCATAAGCCGGCTCGAGCAATACTTTGGTGGTACTCGGACTGATAAAGCCTTGTGGGACTTTACGGGTACGACAAAGCTCAGCATCACCCCTGAAGAAATCAAGGCGATTGCAGAATACCTGAAAAGTGCCGACGACAACAAAATACGTCAAGTCGCATTGGTTGGATCAAAGACCGTCAACCTGGGTACAGGCAAGCTCTTTACCGCCTTTGCCCAAATGGTCGGATTGAAAAATGAGTATAAGGCCTTTCGTAATATGAATCATGCGCTGGCGTGGTTGGACGCCAAGGCTGACTGAACCGTTGGGACACTTTTTGAAAGGATGCTGAACAATGAAGATTAAAGAGAGTCTGGCCGGCATCAAGCTGCCATCGCCGCCGGCCATAGCGGTGCGCATTCTCGAAGCGGTTAAAAAGGAGGAAACCTCCTTTGACGAACTGGCCCGCATCATCACCGCTGATCCCGCCTTGACTTCGAAAATTTTGAGAGTGGCCAACTCGCCCATGTATGCAGTGCCCTCCAAAGTCGACAGCATCCAGCGCGCCTTGACCGTGATCGGCTGCAGTGCCTTGAAGAATATTGCCCTTTCTTTCGTCATCGCCAATGAAATGCGCGCCCAGAGTGAAGATGGGTTCGACTTTGATTTCTTCTGGAAACGATCGGTGACCGCTGCAGTGAGCGGAGAATTGATTGCATCCCTGGTGGGCATGAAAAGCGACGACATCTTTGTTTCGGCACTACTGCAGGACATTGGTATTGTCATCATGTATTTGAGTAATCCAGGCGATTACAGCAATGTACTGGAAGAAAAAAAGCGATCGGAAAAGACAATTATTGACGCCGAAAAAGCGGTATTTGGCGTCGATCATCAGAAAATCGGTATGAAAGTCCTCGATCATTGGGGCATCCCCGAGAGCATATCCGGACCGGTGGGCTGCCATCATAAGGGTATGGAAACAAACACGGGTCCGGCGACCGCCACGGAGGTCCTCTACCTCTCGGACAAACTCTCATCCCTGTATCACGGTGCCCACGGATCTGAGAAGATGGTCGAGATTCATAAAGTATTCAGCCAACGCTTCGATGTTAAAGAACACCAAATTAGAGATCTCGTAGACGCCGTGGCAGAAAACAGTGTCCAGATCATGTCTTTTTTCGATGTCGATCCGGGAAACATGCGGCCGTTTTCCCAAATGCTTCAGGAGGCCAACGAAGAGTTGGGCAAGGTCAACCTCTCATATGAGCAACTGGTCATCGAGCTCAAACAGGCCAAGGAAACCGCTGAAAATCTGGCCGCCGAATTGAAAGCAGCCAATGAATTGCTCAGTGAGCTGGCGTTCCGCGACGGGCTCACCGGCCTTTACAATCACCGTTTCTTTCAAGAACAGATGGAAAAAGAGGTCAGCCGGGCCGGCCGCTACCAGCGTGATCTGGCGCTGATCTTGTTTGACCTGGACCATTTTAAAAAGGTCAATGATGAATACGGTCATCCGGTCGGTGATCGGGTTCTCAAGGAAACCGCGACCATCGTCATGGACACGATTAGAAAGTCCGATCTACCCGCACGCTACGGCGGCGAGGAATTTGCCATCGTTATCCCCGAAACCGATATGAAAGGCGTGGTCATTTTAGCCGAACGGCTGCGCAAGCGGGTTGCCGACATGCGATTGGACGTGGATGGATACCGGCTGGGCGTCACCATCAGCCTGGGGGTAACCATTTGGGAATCGGGTGCAGAGATAACCGACAAGGCCACGATGATATCCGCCGCTGATAAAGCATTGTACCAGTCCAAAAAAACGGGACGCAATAAAACCAGCTTCGCCAGCCTCTCCTCCGTGGCCCAGCGCACTGAACCGGCTATTGCATGAAATCGTTTCCAACAATGAGAAATTAAAAAGCGATTGGATGGTCAGCCGGCAGCGACCAAAGGCAGAAAAATAGTGACCTGGGTGCCGCTGCCGGGTTCAGAGGCGGCCGTAATCCCGCCGCCATGTTTCTTGATGATGCCCGAAACGGCGGCCATGCTCAAGCCCCGGCCCGTGAACTTGGTCGAGAAGAACGGTTCGAACAGTCGACGCAAGGTGGTCTCATCCATGCCTTCCCCGCTGTCCTGAATGCAAATGCTCGCATAGTCGCCGGGCTTGAGTTCATCGGAAAGGGCTTCGGGTATCTGGTTCCATTTGGAAATCCGCCCCTGAATCTGAATGGTTCCTTCGTCGACAATAGCCTCATTGGCATTGTTGACGATGGCCAGAATCGCTGTGCGCATCTGGATCAGGTCGACGTCCACGCTGGCCGACCTGTCATTGATGTCAACGCTGAGGGATACGGTCTCTTTGGTCTCATTTTTTATGCCTGGCAGGACTTCGTTCAGCAAGTCCTTTAGTAACATGGTTTTGTTGGCAATAAACGTGCCCCCGCGCGCATATGCCAGCAGTTGATCGGTCAGGGTGGACATGCGCTTGATAATGGGCCGCGTGCGTTCAAGATAGGGCCGTATTTTGGATTCTTGGCTGGCGACCATCGATATCAGATCGATGTTTCCGATCAAGCCGGTCAGCGCGTTATTGAACTGGTGGGCCACCCCTCCGGCCAACGCAGCGATGGCCTCTGTTTTTTGGGCCTGCATGAGTTGTTTTTCATAGTTTACGAGCCGCTGGGTCTTCTGGTTCACCTCGTCTTTCAGGCTCTGCTTCTGCTGTTGAAGGACCGATGAATAATAGAGGCTTTCGATGCCGTTGGCCGCGTTGCGCAGGATCAAAGAGGCAATTTCCAAGGAGGCCGTGGGAATCGTTTGGGACTGCGAGGGCAGAATTCCCACAAACAGCCCCCTGATGCGCGAATAGGTCGTCATGACATGCAGCAATACCTGGTTGCGCGTATCCTTTGAATAAACGGTGACCCCCCGTCTTTCCCGAATCGCCCAGGACACAAAACCGTTTTGAATCATGAAATCGAGCTCGGCTTCCAAGTCACGTTTCGCGCTGATCGGAACGCAAACCGACAACTGCATATCCGAGGTCTCTTCTTCCACCAAACATATCGCACTGGCTTTGAATTGAATGAGTTTGCAGAGTCGTTCGATGGTCTCGGATGCAATTCTCTGAGGCGTGCATTGGCTTTGGATTTCTTTTTGGAAATCTCCCAACGATAAGGCCAATTCGATGGCGTTGTGAATGTACCGGTTGCTGTCTTTCCGGCTATCTGCCGCGGCTTCTTCGGCCTCGGATCTGGGTGTCATGATGAAGAACCTTTGAAAATCGACTCCATGGGCCCCAATTGATGCATCGCCTGGCGAACGATCAGGCGGATTTCCGCTTTCGAGGTCATGGTTTTTTCAACGATGGGGTAGTCGATGCGGGGTATGGATCGTTCGCCGCTGTTCCCGACACCCAGACCGTGTGTGAGGATATCCGCTAAGTGAACGATTCCGGCATTTTTCAGGT
>JASFFF010000387.1:0-4177 GCA_050124445.1 Desulfosarcina sp. | reverse complement strand
TCGTCGACGATCAAAATTGAAGGAAACATTGTCGATCTCCTTTTCAAACGGGCAGCTCGATCACAAATTTGGCCCCTTTGGGCAGATTGTCTTGCACCCGTATCATACCATTGTGGTCGGTGACAATGGAGTTTACAATGGTCAAGCCCAGACCCATTCCGGCTTTTTTGGTGGAGAAGTTGGGCTCGAAGAGACGGATCTTATCCACATCGGCGATACCGGTGCCATCGTCGGCCACTTCCAGGCGCACCAATTTTAAAATGGGGTCGTAAGCTGCCGTGATGGCAATGTGACCCTGATTGCGAACGGCAGCGACCGCATTGTCCACCAGGTTGATCATGGCCTGTTTAAACTGCTGACGGTCCAGGTTCATCTGCGGCAGATCCTCACCGAGGCGAACATCAAAGATGACTTGTGGATGTCCCTCGCGATAGAGCGAAACCGTCTCTTCGATAATCGGCGACAGATGAGAGGGTTTGGGATCGGCCGTGGGAAAGCGGGCGAAAGTGGAAAACTCATTGACCAGATTGCGGATCAGCTCGACGTGGTCGATGATCATGCGGGTGCATTCATCGAAAATTGACTCGTTTATTCGTTCGGAATAACGTCGCTTTAGCCGTTGGGCTGACAAGCCGATGGGCGTAAGTGGGTTCTTGACCTCGTGGGCGATGCGGCGGGCCACCTCCCGCCAGGCGGCCATGCGCTGTGCTTTTTCAAGTTCGGTCAGATCATCAAACACCATGACAATGCCCATTGGGCCGCCTGCTTCGTCCTTCAATGAGTTGATGTATACCAGAAATGATCGCGGCTGACCGTTAACCGTTACCCGCAGCGGGATTTCCATGGTCTGATTGCGTGCCGAGGTGACCCGATCCATGATGTCTTCGGCAAACTGAAGGTGTTCGCTGCTCAGCAGTTGCTTATAATGTCTATTCAGAATCTGGGTGGCTTCGAGATTGAGCATGCGTTCCGCTGAGGTGTTGAAGGTGGTGACAATGCTTTCGGCATCCAGGGTAATGACGCCGGCAGAAACGTTTTTCAATACAATCTCCATGTATTGCCGACGTGCCTCGATCTCAAGGTTCTGTTCGGTGAGCTTTTTTGCGGACATTTCCAACTGTTGGCGGCCGGAGCGCAGGTCCCGCGTCATTTTGTTGAAGGCATCCACGAGGCTGCCGATTTCATCATCGGTCGCATTGCTTTCAATGGTGACGGTAAGATCTCCTTCGGCGATGCGCCGGGCCCCTTCAGCCAGCTCCATGATGGGAATGGTGATGGTTTTGGCCAAGTAAAACCCAAACCATACCGCGCAGAAGATTACCAGCAAGGCCACGATGGACAACGTAATGTAATAGGTGATCTGGATTGGTTTTTTAAGCAGCTTGATCTGCTGGTATTCATCAAACCCCCTGGAAATGGACTCCATGTTTTCGGCTAGATCGGGGGGAATAAAAAGGCTTATCACAATATTGGCCGAAGCGGTTTCAGGGGCAACACCAAAGGGCACCGTTCCGATGGTTCGAAGCAATTCCCCATTTTCGAGCGTTTCGGTGATGGTGCGTATGTCCTTGTCGCCAGCGTCCCTGACAAACGCCCCGGGAGGGGTTGCAGCCAGGTTTGCATTCTCCAAATCCGTTCCCAGGGCGTAGGTAAGGCGGTTGTAGTTGGCCGAATAGATCTCCACCGCATCCAGATCGAATTCGCGCTGAACCACCTGGATATAGTGGTTGAGGTCCTTTCGTCTTTCCGGAGCCACCAACTTTTTGCGTTGAAGCTGATAGGCGATACGTTCCAGGAAAAATCGGTGGCGGATTTCGTTTTCACGATAAAATTTTTGACCGACGAGCAGAGACTTCTCTAAAGCCTGTTCCACGGGGACCGTAAACCAGAACTCGATGCTGTTGGTGATAAAGTTGATGGAGAAAAAAAACAGGATGATGGTGGGCAACAACGACAAGGTGACAAAGGCGATCACCAGGCGGGTGCGCAGCTGGGCACCCATGACCTTGCGTCGCCGGGCATATAGCAGTTTCACCAGGTTGCGGAACACCAGAAAGATAAGCAGGATCAACAGCAGGAGATTGATGTTGATCAGGATGAACATTAAAATGGTGTTGGAGACCGGGATGTCTGTACCGAAGGTGATTACCCGGTTTTCAACCAATGTGAGCACCGCCACGACGACGACGATGACGACGCTGATCACCGCCTCCCGCTTGCGGCGGTTCCGTTCGCCTTCTGAGAGGGTCGGTTTTGGCGTCGGTCTGCGTTTGCCGAAAAACATGTGGGTGTCTAGGAAAAACGGTTAGTATATAAAATCAATGGTGTACCAGTCGGTTTCAAAATCCCAGAGTGATAGGAAGAAAAGCACATAGTGCAGGTAGTAGGGCAGCGTGACCCGACTTAGCTTTGCCTTTGCCTGAATCTGATACTGCTTGCCCTTTTCTAACTTTCCCAGTGAAATCACATTGAGGCTGTCGATCTCGGTCATCAGCTTTTTGGCCGTGTCAAACGCTTGCACGACGACCGGGCTATTGCTGTCCCATGAGCGCGAAACGGTGTACTCCTTTTTAAGGCTGTTGTACTTGATGGTGTGGGTGATGGTCAGATCGGCCAGCTTTTTGTCAAACCACAGGCCGCGGCTGCGGTATAGATTGATGAAAAAGGAGAATGAAGCCGGAACGCCACTTTTGATGGCGTCTTCCATTTTGGGGGTAAAGGCGCCCTCCACAGACAAATAAACGAGCAGGTCATCCCTGGTATTGGTAACGATAATGTTGGCGAGTTCGGCATCCTTGGCCATGGCCAACCCATGAACAGACAGAAAAAGGATCGCCGCCATTAGAACGCTTGTAATCCTTTGACCGAATCGGTTCATGAATGTGCCGCAACGATTTCAAGGTTACTAAATAGAAGGAAATAATGCAAAAAGGAACATACCGGAACGACTGGGAAATGGCAAGGTGTTTTGCTTGAGGCCATCAAAGCAGCACTTATGGGGCGCTCATGGATCGTTGTCTACGGTGCAGGTATCCCATGATTGTTTTTGCTGGAAGAATTTTTCTAAAAAGGCATGGTTGAACGCATGACCAGACTTGTTGGTTACCACATGTCCCATGATGGGCATGCCGATAAGTGAAAAATCGCCAAGGCAGTCCAAGGCTTTATGGCGAACGAACTCATCCGGATAGCGTAGCCCGCCTTGGTTGAGAACGCGATCCCCATCGATGACCACGGCATTGTCCAAGGACCCGCCCCGGGCCAGGCCATAGCGTTTCATCATCTCCACCTCGTGCAGAAAGCCGAACGTCCGCGCCGAGCAGATCTCTTTTTCAAAGGTTTCGGTTCCGATTACAAAGTCACACGTCTGGGTGCCGATGAGCGGGTGGTCATAGCTGATGGTGCATGTAAGTCTGAATTCGTCGGATGGGTAGATGGTAACGGATTTTCCGTTTTCAGACAGTGAGATGGGATCGTTGACTCTAAAGTAGCATTTACGGCCTTGTTGGGAAAGGGTTCCCGCTGATTTGATCAGTTCGGTGAACGGGCCGGCGCTTCCATCCATGATGGGCAGTTCATACGCGTCCACTTCGACCGTCGCATTGTCAATGCACATACCGGTGAATCCAGCCATCAAATGCTCGATGGTTGACACGATGCAACCTTCGGCGCCGATAACGGTGGCCAAGCTGGTGTCGACCACATTGTTGAAATGGGCGGTGACACCGGGGTGGCCGGGAAGATCGGTGCGAACGAATCGGATTCCATGATTGACCGGTGCGGGTTTGATGGTGAGATTGACGGTTCTACCGGAATGAACCCCTACGCCGCAACAAGATGCCGGCGTATGGATGGTTTGTTGGTGGTGTCTCATTTCAAGTATATCCTGAAAACCGACCCACCCACCGGGTGCATGGGATGTCGGGTCGCGTGTGGCCACCTATTGGGAATGAATCAAAAAAGCACCTTCAACCATCGACTGCTTGAACTGGTTTCACGTGGAATCTTAATCACCCGCCTTTCTTTTGACAACCATTAATTGACAATCGCGCTGACTCGGCCAAGCCCATAAAACCATTGTCCTTGGTCAATGGGCTTGATATACCTTTAGCTTCGTGAATTTTGCGTGAAGGTATCGCGTATTCATTTGGGAGGTGGGCTTTGCTGGCCAGGGTAT
>JASFFF010000386.1:0-4177 GCA_050124445.1 Desulfosarcina sp. | reverse complement strand
TCGGGGGATGGGTGCAGGAACCAATCGCCCGATTCCTGGGCATGAATATGGGCCTCGGGTGCCGGCGCAGGGATACGCACGGGTGTCTCGACTTCCAAGAATGCCGACTGAACGAAAAAGTCACGTACGGCATTGATCAAGCGGGCCCGCCGCTGCAGGTTGGCGCCAATGGCAGCCTGTCGAAGTTGAATGGTCATCTGACGGTACCCGAAAGGGGTGGATTGAAATGAGGCCGACTGTCAAGTCACCTGGTTTCTCTCCGAGATCACATCGGCAAAACGATCCTGAAGACATATCTTGTCGAACTGGTTGTCATCTGCTTCTTCGTACCAGGTTCGGCCCTGGTTGCGGCAAGCGGAGCAGGCGTGCCTGGGAATAACCACGGCAAGAATGTGCACACTGCCGCGCGCGGTAGAATCGATTTTCAGGGCGCCGCCGCATTGGTCGCAAACCCGCACGGTCTCCTGCTGGTGCTCGTGAATATTGTCCGTGTCGTAATAGATGTTGCGTTGGCGTTTGATGAATCGATAATCCGCCCGGTATAATTCACCCAGATGCCGCCGCTGACGCCAGTTTTCCAGCACCTTGTCACAGGTCTTGTGCACCCAGCGGCTCACCTCGGCACTCTGACGGATCTTGACCGGATCGTAATCGGGTTCCTTGAGGTGGCTGAAATCCATACCGGCCATGGCCAGGATGATACCGGCATTCACGTATGGCAGCGCCCCCTCGATGGCGTAACCGCCTTCCAGTACGGCAATGTCGGGTTTGAGCAGAGCGGTCAGTTGAGCATATCCTTGGGCCGAGAAGTTCATGTTGGTAATGGGATCCGAGTAGTGGTTGTCCTGTCCGGCGGAATTGACGATGATCTCCGGGTTGAATTCATCCAAAATGGGAAGCACAACCTCGCGCATCGTATGCAAGATGCCCTCCTCGGAGGTGTTGGGCGGCAGCGGGATATTGATGGTGGTGCCCACAGCGTTGGGCCCGCCCAGTTCATTTAAAAATCCGGATCCGGGATAAAGGGTGCGGCCATCCTGGTGAATAGAGATGAAAAGGGTATCGGGATCGTGCCAGTATATGTCCTGGGTACCGTCGCCGTGATGGCAGTCCGTATCAACGATGGCCACTCGGTTGACACCGTAAGCCTGACGGATATACTCGATCATAATCGCTTCGATGTTGACATTGCAAAACCCTCTGGCACCGTGGACCACGCGGTTGGCATGATGCCCTGGCGGCCGCACCAGGGCGAACCCGCTTTGTACCTGCCGGTCCATCACCGCCATGGCGATGGTCTTGGCCCCGCCGGCACTGATGAAATGGGACTCAGTCATTACCGTCCACACGTCTGGCACACAGAAGTGAACCCGCTGGACATCCTTTTTGGTCACCAGGTCGGGTTTGTATTCAACGATACCTTCAATATCGAGGATACCCTCTTCGAACACTTGGTCCTGGGTGTAGAGCAGCCGCTCCTCGCGTTCCGGATGGGTGGCGCTAATTGCCCAGTCAAAGGCGGGGAAAAAGACCAGCCCGGTTCTGTTTTGGGCACGCAGCATGGTGATTCCTGATTTCTGGTTGTTGGGGTTTGGTGTTCCGCTTTGGTTCTGGCCATCTCAGCCTGAACGGCTGCCGGTGATCGTTTGGGCAATGGAATCGTAGCCATGTATCAGGCCGGGTTTGATCTGGGCCTTGACCCGGATGTTCTTGCCGGTGGTATTAAAACCGCGCACCATGTTAAAGGAAATGGCCTCGATCACCTCCAGTTCCAGGTGTTCGGGGTCGGCTCCCCGGCGGGTGGCTTTGTGGCGAAGCAGATCGAGCGCTGCGGCGACAGCGTCTTCCTTGGTGTAGTTCGCAGGGATGGCGGCCTTGAAATGCTCTTCCGGTGCAGCGGCGGTTGCCTGTTCCGTATCTGCAAAGAAAGTCACCTCACAGGTGGTACGGGCCAGGCCGGCACCGATCGCATTGGCTACCGACCACCGGGGAACCACATCCACACGACTGTGGCTCAAGCGTTCCAGGCCCGTGACAAACCAGGGGGCCGGCCCGCCCAGCACCAGAATATGTTGTGGCTGCAGGCGATGCCCTTCCCACAACTCATGAACCGTATATACCGGTTTGGCATTGATCCGATCGACCATGGATGCGGCTTGCTCCAGAATCGTGCGACACGCCTGTTCATAAATCCGATTGGCGGCATCCCGGATGTCGGTATCCAGATCATCGGCCAGCGTTTGCAGGCCCTGCCGGGATTTTTCCAGATCACCTCCCTCGCCAAGGCCCAGAAACAAGATAGCATCCGTGGGTGTGGGTACCGGCCCGCCGAAAGCCATGGCCACCCCCAATCGATCGGGGCCGATATGAATCGTTGCATCTACGACCCGCACCGCGCTGTCGCCACCAATGCCGATGGAAACCGTGGCCAGAGACCGAATCAGGGTCTTGTGGCCGCCGATTCGAGTTCCCAGGGGGTCCAACAGCGGCACGCCGTTGATCAGTACGGCCATGTCGGTGGTGGTTCCCCCGATATCCAAAACCAAACAGTCCTCACCTTTGGGGGCAACGGCCACAGACCCCATCACACTGGCCGCCGGTCCGGAAACAATGGTCTGGGCGGGGTGATCGATGGACGCATCGAAGCGCATGTTGCCGCCATCGGGTTTTAAAAGGCGTATCGGCACGCCCAGTCCCTTTCGGGACAACGAGCGGCGCACGGCTTCGAAAAATTCTTTGTGAATCGGGTAGACCGCTGCACTGAGAAAGGTGGTAGCGATGCGGCGCGGGAAGTTGAGGGCTCCGGCCAGGCGATGCCCTAAGAATACTTTTTCGAAACGGTCACCGATGAGATCGCCGATAACCCGCTCATGATCCGGGTTTCGGACTGAGAACTTGGAGACCACGCCCACATAGCGGATGCCGCTGGCCTTCAGGCTATCCGCCACCGCCGTCACCTGGTCTTCGTCGATGGGGACGATCACCCGTCCGCGGTGATCGATGGCACCATTGACCACATGGTAGTGCGGACCGGTTCGAAACAACTCGGGATTCATTCCCGGTCCGGCGGAAATGATCATTCCCACCTCCGGGATCTGACCGGACACGATACGGTTGGTGGCCAAGGTGGTGGAGAGTACCGCCCGACGGATACCACGGGGATCGATACCATCGGTAATCCGCTCCAACCCGTTGAGCACGGTGGCGAAAAGATCCGCCGGGTTGGTGAGCACCTTGATCTGGCGCACCAGCCCCTCCTGTCCCAAAAGGACCACATCCGTATGCGTACCGCCGACGTCCAGTCCGATGATCATACTGCCACCCTGCTTGTGGATTGATTGACGCCGCCAAAGGAGAAGCCATTGACGTCTATAACGGCAAGTCCTGAAAGTGTTAGGCCCGAGGCCGGCGCGGCGCGTCACCGAAAGGATGGAAAACGATTTGATCCGCCGTCATCAACCCCGCTATGGGCCAGGGTGAATGCATTGGCAGACATGCCCACGGTATCCAAAAACCCCACCCATGTCAACACGGTGCAACTGTTTGCGAGGCCAGGCATGCCGGTAATTTACAAAAATATTGCCATTTCGGTCGCAGGCTGCTAATCGGCACGATCATTCCCCAAAATAGCGGCACGTGGGCAGACCGACAACCATGGACAACCGCCTTCAAACCTACCTGACCGAATATGCAAAATAATATTGACTATCCTTAGACACCTGAGATAAATATTCGCGTTTATGCACAAAATGGAACTGCCCGAAAGGTTTACATACCCATGAACCAGCCAACCATTCAACTGATCAGAGGCTTCAAGGACATTCTGCCTGGTGAAACCGAGCTGTGGCAGTTTATCGAACGCACCGCCATCGCCCTGCTTGAAGATTTTGGCTACCGTGAGATTCGCATTCCGATTATGGAAAAGACACAGTTGTTTGCCCGCAGCATCGGCGAAGACACGGACATCGTCGAGAAAGAGATGTACACGTTTGAAGACCGCAAGAAAGCGTTGCTCACCCTGCGCCCCGAGGCCACGGCATCGATCTGCCGATCTTACATTCAGCATAAAATGTACGCCCAGGACCCGGTGCGCAAATTCTACACCATCGGCCCCATGTTCCGCCGGGAGCGGCCGCAAAAAGGCCGTTACCGCCAATTCTACCAGATCGATGCGGAA
>JASFFF010000385.1:0-4194 GCA_050124445.1 Desulfosarcina sp. | reverse complement strand
CGAGGATAGTCACGACGCCCGCGACGAAAAGGCCGAGCAACCTGCCGCCGCCTTTCAGCCAATTACCCGCAGCCGTTTTTGTGCTCGATGATCGCACCATCTGTTTTCTTCCGGCTAAATCCGAAAATGCAAAAGGCACAGCTTCGTTGGCGTCCGTCCATCAAAAGGCCAATGCGGAAGCGGTCTCCAGCCAGGCCAAAGACGGGAGAAGAGGGCGTGTGAACCACCTACCCGCAAGCCTGTAGGGTTGCCGTTCCAAAGGCTATATGCTGTGCGCAGCAGCATCACCAGGCAAATTGACCATTTATGGATGGCACGCGTTATGGAAGTTGACGGTCATTAGAACCGTGCCACTTCCTTGCGATCTACTTTTTCATGGATTGCTGAAACTTTTCTTCAGCTGCTTTGGCCTTTTCATCAGCGAGCCTGGCCTTTTCCTCGGCGATGCGCTCTCTTTCAAGTGCTCTTTTTTCCGCTTCCTCGGCGCGCGCGATGGCCTCATTGGCTTTTTGAACGGCCTCGTCGGCAGCCATCTTGGCCGCTTCCGCATCCATCGCCGCCTGATCCGCTTTTACGGCGATCGCTTTTTCCCGGGCCTCTACCTCCTGGAGGTCACTTTTCGTGGCGCACCCCCCCATCGCCATAGCGAGCGCAATGATCATACAACTTAACAAATGCATTTTTTTCATCATGGGTTCTCCTCATTTTTGGTTTTGATTACCCTTACAAGAATTAAACAATTTCGTCCAACGGTCAGCGATCGGGAAAATGAAAAACGCCCCATTTCGGTTTATGTCTCAAACACCAACGCGTCCAATTCCAGATAAGTCTTCAAGTGTTTGGCCGCTTTCCGGGCCGCGCTGGGATTATCGAAAGGGCCGGCCAATACGCGGTGGCGATCGCCCCTGGACAAGACTCTGGCTGGAATTGGCGGGCCCTGGTGGTTGATAATGGCAGCCAGCCTGAGGGCGTCGACCTTGTCGCGCATACTCGCCGCCAGAACATACCAGGCGTCCTTTCGGAAGGCCGGTATCTCCGGCTTGCCCTTCAACCTGCCCGGGTGCCTGAGTTTGATGGCTTCCGTGACCGCCGTTTCACGTCGATGACTGATCACGGATATGGGAACGGGAAACCCGCGGGCCTCGGCCACAACCTTTTCGACCCTTTCCCAGTCGAGCAGGTGTCCTGATTTTGCTTCAATCCGCTGCAATTTTGCATACAATTTCTTCAAACTGGCGGTGTCGGATTCCTCGAAGGGGGTATGCGCTTCCAGGAAAACGATGCCATCCCGCCGTCCGACGAGATAGGGCTGGTCGACAATATTGACCGGCGTTTTCACCGGCGTCTTTTCGAACAGTCGCTCGATGTCTTCCGGATACAGCCTTATGCAGCCGTTGGTTGCCCTCAGGCCGATACTGGCCGGTTTATTCGTACCATGGATCAAATACCCCGATGCACTCAAATAGAGGGCATAATCTCCCAGGGGGTTCAGCGGCCCCGGCGGAACTTGAGGCGGCAGGGGATCCCCCTTTTTCCGATGGTCTTCGGCAATCGAGGCGGGCACGTACCAGGTCGGCCGGTGCTTTTTGCGCGTGACGACCATTTTACCCTTGGGGGTGGGTTTCTCCTCGGTGCCGACGCCCACCGGGTAGGTCGACACGGTCAACTGGTTGCCGTCGCTTTTAAAACGGAAGAGCCGCATGGCGGCCAGATTGATCACGATACCTTTTCGCCGGGTGTCTGGCAGGACAAATCGCATGGGCAGCAGGACAGGCTCCCAGGAATCCGGCACCCACATATCGACGCTTGGATTGGCCGCACTGACGGTATTGATGCCTAAACTGAAGTGACGGGCGATATCCGGCAGCGTATCCCCCTTTTTGGTCCGGATGATGGCCAACCGGCCGATGACGTCGTCATCCCCGGCAACAATAAAGTCATTTCGTTCAATCGTATCTGCCGGGTGGCCTGCCAGCGGCACCGATGTAGCCAAAAAATCCTGCATATTGGCGCATCCCGGCAAAGTGAGGATCGCCATCAATAGAATCGCAATTGGAACCCTATGGGTCAGGTCGTACCGATTTACTTTTGGGCAGAGTTTCATATCAGACACAGCGAAATAATAAATGGTCGAAACCACTTGTTAGCAGCACAGGTCCATCGACTGATAACTCTCAACCAAATAACAGAAAAACGACTAATCTTTAATGAAAAAAATAAAGCGTGGGGACCTTTTTGCAACTCAATTTCCGCAGAATCGTGCCTTCGGGCCGCCCATGTTGGTAGGCGTATTTTCAACTGTGGGCGCCAGCTGATGATGACAAGGGAGGATTTGAAATCATTTACTCTATTAACCGGGTCACAGCGAAAAATGGCAATGGCAACAGGAAAATTCTGTTAAAATCCGGAGGTGTTACACGATCGTGTGTTAATTTCCTGATTGTGTATATAATCTTTTGTAAATATTTAAAAATAATTAATAATGGGGGGGTTTCGCTTCGCATCAGGCGAAATGACAAGCACCCACATCTTCCACCCTTTCAGGAAGGTAGGATGGGAATGTAAATATCCATCTCGGAATCTTCCGAATCATTGCATCGCTCATCATACAATTCGAAATCAGCAGAATCTGTGCGCTGGTATTGTGATTTTGGCAGCCAGTCTTGGTGAATATACTTGAATGCGTCCTGAATTGAACCAGGCATTTTGCCACGTGCGGTGAAAACTGCATATTTCGCAGTAGGAATCGTTCTGGATACCATACCGTCTGGCGTTCTTTCGGCACTGGCAACCTCAGCTGCGATTAGATACGAGAATTCACCATTGGGTTCAAAATCCATGCAAATGCCTAAGAGTGTCTGCTCGAACTTTCTATCGGGTATTTTGTCTATCAGGCCTTCTCGAATGACTTTCTCCCAAAACTGAGGTATCTCAAGGAAATTTCTTCCATCACTGGTAGTTGTTTTTAGTTCGATACCGATGATTGTAAATGCCTCTTTGTAAATGATTTTTGGTTCCATCGTCCCTCCTTCCAAAAGATAAGGATAAGCTGCCAACGAAAGCCGAGGGTTGTTTCTGATCAAATACATTTCTGAGATATTGGATCGGGTTCTGCTCCGGATCGCTTTGCCTGGGTTTCATTACCGGGTGAACTGCATGAGATCAACTACGACTACTGCGTAAAAACCACCGACCGTAATCCTTCCCGAACGCTCATCCCATTATGCCGGAAACTGGGGAATCCCAACCCAAATTTTGGTCAATATGTAGTCTATAACGAAATTTGGAGGCTATTTCAGAAGGCAGGGGGGCAGCTTTGCGAACCTTTAGATTTGCGTGGGTAATCAAGGATTCAATGATGGCCGCCAAGCCGTCGGTGTCTTGATTGGCCATGAAATGCATCAGATGAATTCGTTTATCCGTTAGACCGAGAATACGGGTGTAAACAGCAACTGTCTCTCCCTGCCTGACCTCGGCCAGATACTGGATGAACTGTTTGAGTGCGAAAACGCCGTTTTCTGTTGTCCTGAAATAGGATTCGTCCATACCATATTCCGCAAACATACACCACGTTGCTTTGTCAAATACGGCCATGTAATAGCGAACATTCATGTGACCCATCTTGTCCAAGAAATCTTTGGGGATCGTCTGTCGGTGATAGCTGGGAAGGCCGGTGAGATCCGCCATGGCAACCTGGCAGGTTTTCATTTTATCCCAGTATCCACACGCAGTCGCAGGTGGCATATTTTTACTCCTGTTTATGTGCACATCAATCAGGGTCGGTGGCTCAGTTTTAAATGGCAAAATCAAATCTACTATTTGTAAATCGTGCCCCACGTCTTCAGGGCACTGAGCACCGGTCCCAGATCCTTCCCCTTTTGCGTCAGACGGTAGGCCATTCTCATTGGATGGTCGCTGTAGATTTCCCGCTCAACGACCCCCTCTGTTTCCAACACCTTCAAGCGGCTGGAAAGCGTATTTGGTGCGATTCCCGTCAATGATTCAACAAAATCCTGGAAGCGTCTCGATCCGTGTAGAAACAGATCCCGTAGAATCAGGATCGTCCAGCGCTCTCCAATAATATTGAGTGTTTTGGCAACTGGGCAGTCGATTTCGTATTTTTTTCCCATGTTTGCAATATAGCATCTGGACTTTTAATTGCAAGTGACTATATATTTTATAGTCACTATTAAA
>JASFFF010000384.1:0-4199 GCA_050124445.1 Desulfosarcina sp. | reverse complement strand
TTGCGTAAGTCATGGCGTCTCCGGTGGTGAAATAGTGGTTAAAGATCAACTGCTGTTTATCCACGGTGATCCCGACGCCGGTGTCGATCACTTCGAAAATGGGCCCTTTTTCACCGCTGCGCACGGCCACGGTCACCCGTCCCTGGTCCGGCGTATTCTCGACGGCATTTTTTACCAAGCCCTCCACGATTTTATGCATCACCTCAACCGGAATCAGCACCGGTGCGACCGGCTCCAGCTTCACGACCAATTGAATCTGACGATGGGCAAAATGCGGCCTAAGGGTTTCCAGGTGATGGTTAACCACCCGGTCCAAAGCGATGTCCGTACAGGGAACCTCGTCGGTACCGAACTCCCGGTCAATGGCCTGTTGAATTGCTTCCGCCACCACCGGGCTGCCCAATTCGGCCTCGGCCAGGGTTACCAGCATATCCCGACTGGCCTCCAGCAAAAACGATAGCATGCCGTGGGCCCGATAATCCTGCTCCCTAAGCATGTCGCCGATTTCGTATTGCATGTCCAGCAAGCGCTGGAGATTGCGCCGGGCCCTTGACATGATTCTTGACCAGCCGGTCTCCGAACTTGCTGAAAGCCGTTTTTCTAACAGGCCCAGCGAGGCAGAGAGCACCGACAGCGGCGTTTTAAGTTCGTGTGAAAGATGATGGATCACCTGTTCCTTGGCACGGTTGAGTCCCCTGACATGCTCATAGGCCTGCTGCAGGGCGTCGTTGATACGCGCATTTTCAATGGGCAGGGCCACCAGGTTGGCCACGGTAACCATCAGGTCCACATCGCCTTGGTCAAAAACCCCTTCCGTTTTGTTGACCGCGCACAGGACCCCGATCATGCGTTCCTGGATACGCAGGGGCACATCCAGCATGCTTTTGGTCTGGAATTGCGCCTGCTTGTCGACCTGGTCGTAAAAATAAGGGCTCTTGGCCGTATCCGGAACGATCAAGGGTTCACCCGTGCGATAGACATGGCCGGCGACACCCTTATCCATGGGAAAGCGAATCTCTCTCATCCGGGATCCAGTCTCAACGTCTGCATAGGCGGCCACCGGAACATAAAACTCATGAGTCTCTTCGTCGATAAGGATGACCATGGCCCCGGCGACCCCGATCAATTCCTGAATTTGCCGGGTGATGTACTCCAGCATGCGATCCAGTCGGGGGAACCGATACAACGCCTGGGCGATGCGAAACAGGGCCTGGTTGATCTGCTCGGCCCGATTGCGGGCGGTCACGTCACGCAGGGTGATCACCTGACCGGCAGGTTGATCGTCGGCATCGTAGAAAATCGCCCCGTCCACGACAATGTCCAAAATTCGCCCGTCTTTGGTCAACCGACGCGTCTTGAAGCCGTGCAGCACTTTATCTGCGAAGAGCTGCTTGATGCCTTCCCGGGTGCGGTCTTTTTCACTTTCAGGAACAAAGGGGATACGCCGGCCTTCCAACTCCTTCAAGGTCCAGCCGAACACCCGTTCGAAGGCAGGATTGAGATAGGACACGGTGCTGTCCATGTTGAAGACAAAGACTGGCTCCGGCAGAAATTCCAGGAATGCCCGGTAGCGCTGCTCGGCCCGGGAGCTGGCCTGGTAAAGTTCAAGCGAACATTGCTGGGATGCCTCCAACGCCTGTTGGTGGGCGATTTTTTCCGTGACGTCGCGGGCCACACCCAGAAAACCGGTCTTTTGGCCCAAACGATCGCTAATCAGGCCGACCGATATTTCCAGGGTCCGTTCCTGCCCGTCTTTGCGGATAATGGTCCAGATGATTTCCGATGGTATTTCAACGGATTCATAAAGGCGGTTGAAAATCGTGAATGCGTGGAGGGCATTTTCCGCGTCCATGAATTGGCTGTAGTTTCTGCCTCTTATCTCATCGGCCGGATAACCGAAAATGCGACACAGGGCATTGTTAAAAAAACGGAAGTTGCCCTTCAGGTCGGTTTCGTAAAAGCCATCAGCCACATCTTCCATGAGAACCCTGAACCGCTCTCGGAAGACATCATCGTCATCACTGAAATCATCGGGAAGGGGCGACTGATCTGCCATGGGCACAATTACCTGTCTCAGGTGGCGCAATCAGTGTTTTCAAGGATGCCGAACTGCTGGGCGTCCAGCAGGTTGACCCCATTTTCCTGCATGACGGCGATGGCCTTGTCGTTATCCGAAAAGCGAAAAATCATGATGGCCTGTTCACAACTCTGTCGCAAAAAGGCGTACATGAAAACCACCTGGATGTTGGCCTCCAGGATGGGTTTGAGCACCTTGGCCAGTTCACCGGGCCGATCGACGATCTCGGCGGCAACCACCTCGTTTACCATGGCGGGGATGTGCATTTCCATCAGCAGCTGACGGGCTTTGGCCACATCTGAAACCAGCAGCCGCAGCTGGCCGAAGGCGCCGGTGTCCACCAGATTCAACGCCCGTAGATTGATGCCTGCATTTCCCAGTGCCTGGGTCACCTCGAAAAGGCGCCCCGGCGAATTCTCGATGGATACCACGATCTGTTTAAGCTTCAACATGGCCTCCTCTCCTCCCTTGGGCAGGTCTTGATTATCGACTGACCTGCTTTGTTTCCGAACTAGTGCCCATCCATAAATGGCCAATTTGCCCGATATCTGCGTTGTGCTCAAAATATTATCCTCGGAATATTAACCATATGCCTGTGGTAATCTTTTTCGCACGCCTTGATCTCGACCAAATTTGCGTATTTCTGGATGCACACGAACTAACCAGGATGGGTTGTCAATCCGGTCCGCAGCTTGTCGAGCGGCACACGCAATTTGACAACAATCCAATAATATTGCTATTTTAACCGGTATAGTATCAAGAAAAGCGCAGATTCTGTCAAGACTTATCCAGAGGTGAAACCATGAAAACCTGCATCATATTCATCGTCGCCTGCCTGCTGTGGGCCATACCTGCACGTTCACATGCCCTGACCGTAGAAGAGATCCTGCTGCTCAAACAAAACGGGGTTTCCGAAGCGACCATCCAGATGATGCTGCAAAGTGAGATACAGGCCCAATCCCGGCAGGGCAATGCACCAGGGGAAAGCATGGGCGTCCGAACCATCGAGCGTCCGGGCGGCCAGTCAGCCATTGTCTATTCTACCGGCCGGGGTGATCAGGATGCCCGAACCGCAGAGGAGCGCTGGAAGGAAGAGCAGGCGTGGGAGATGCTGCGGCACATCATCGTGGACACTCGGATTGCCGATGACCGGGGGTTGTTGCCAGCAAACTGAAGGCATCAACACGCACCCAAATTCAGCACGCCTTTAATGCAGATCCGTCTTCCGTTGTGGGCCCTGCCAGCGACGAACCCAATCACCAGATGGTCGATCGCCCTTTTTTAGTCGGATGAAAGGCGCGCAACCATCTGCTTGAGTTGCTGTTCAAATGCCGATAATTCATTGGCCAGCTTGCGGGCCAAATCCTTGGCCGCCCCGAATTGCCCGCGGTCGGCAAGTGTCTCCAACCGTGCGGCGGCATCTGCTGCACCCACGATCTGGAAATTGTAGGCCATACCTTTAAGTGAATGGGCTGTTCGACTTAAAATCACACCGTCGTCATTAGCAATGGCCTTGGTCACCGTCTCCAGCATGGGGGGATAATCGCTGATGAACATGGCGGCCATGTCTTTGAAAAGTGTCGTATCATTGTTGAACGCCGAAAGCAGGGCGCCCAATTGCCCGGCATCGTCGCTAGTCGCCTGGAAACCTTTTTCATCGGGCCCAGCATTGCCTCTTTCCAAAGAGGGAATCACCCGATAGATGGCTTTGAGCAGTGTCGATGCGGAAATGGGCTTGGGCACATAGTCGTCCATTCCAGCTTCAATGCACCGTTCCCGGTCGCCTCGCATGGCATGAGCCGTCATGGCGATGATGGGCACATGGCGGCCGGTCGATTTTTCCAGCTCGCGAATCCGCGCCGTAGCGGTCAGACCGTCCATTTCCGGCATTTGAACATCCATCAACACCAAATCAAACTCCTGTTCGTCCAATGCCTGAATTGCCTGCCGGCCGTTTTCCACAATGGTCGTTCGGCAGCGCCAGCTGTCCAGCAACCGCTGGATGTACTTCTGGTTGAAGGGAGTATCTTCGGCGACCAAAATGGCAATTGGCGGCAAGCGGGGATTGACGCCCGCAACATGATCAGCAATACGCGTTTCTTGCCGAGGCGCTTCCGTGGAA
>JASFFF010000383.1:0-4217 GCA_050124445.1 Desulfosarcina sp. | reverse complement strand
CCAAACGGGTCACGTCATGATCTGGCAACATCCCGCATCCGGAAATATTAAATTCCGGGAAGCAGCAGATGTCGATCTACTGGCGCTCAAGCTTATCGTGGAGCAGGTCGACCCCAGGGAAGCGGCTGCACTCGGCGATGTCACCCCCGGTGACGTCTGGAAAGCCATCAATCGGGCGGTAAAGCATGGTTTCCTCCTGTCACCCCCTTCCCGCATCCAACGAGTACAGCCGCCCGCGGCCAATCTAGATCCGGCCTTGCAGCAGTTTGTGCATGCAGACCTGTTTACCCTCCAGTGGCATATCACCCAGGCCTGTGATCTTCACTGCAAACATTGCTATGATCGCAGTGAACGGGATTCAATGCGCTTGGACCGAGCATTGACCGTACTGGATGATTTTTACGATTTTTGCCAGCGGATGCATGTGCAAGGCCAGGTAACTTTCACCGGTGGGAACCCATTGCTGTATCCACATTTTGATGATCTCTACCGGACCGCATTCCAACTGGGTTTCGGCATCGCCATATTGGGCAACCCAACTCCCAGAAATCGGATCGAGGAAATTGCGGACATTGCCACTCCCCTCTATTTTCAGATCAGCCTTGAGGGCCTGGCCCCGCACAACGATGATATTCGCGGCAAGGGTCATTTCAGTAAATCGTTTGCCTTCTTGGACATGTTGCAGCAGTTGGGCATTTTCAGCATGGTCATGCTCACCCTGACCCGAGACAATCTTGATCAGGTACTGCCTCTGGCGGAGCTGCTCAAGCACCGCGCCGACTTTTTCACCTTCAACCGCCTGTCGACCGTTGGCGAAGGGGCAAACTTGTTGATGCCGCAAAAAAAGGCATTTAAGGCTTTTTTAAAGCGATACGAAAAAGCGGTGGGCGGCAATCCGATATTGGGACGCAAAGATAACTTGCTCAACATTGTTCGGTGGGAAAACGGCCACCCGCCATTCGGCGGCTGCACCGGCTACGGCTGCGGGGCTGCGTTCAATTTTATGGCGCTGCTGCCAGACGGGGAGGTGCATGCCTGCAGAAAATTTCCTTCAGCCATCGGCAACATCCGCGCTAAAAGCCTGTATGACATCTACCACACCGCTCAGGCGAACCGGTATCGCGCCGGCAGCCAGGCTTGCAAGGCCTGTGGGCTGAATTTGGTCTGCCGAGGGTGTCTGGCGATCACCCATAGCATGGGGCTGGATGTTTTCGACGACAAAGATCCGTTTTGTTTCGCCATACCGGATTCCTAACGGCCGCCATCGGCGTCAACCGCCCGGTGGCTTCTCACCATTTCTCAGGTCAATACCATCATGAACCGCTCACCAAAGACAACTGTCTGAAGATAATATAAAAACACTTTTTCCCTGGCATTCGCCCATCATTTTCGCGTCCGCTGGATCGATCCCGATCATCTCCCGTTTCCAGGTGGCTTGGCCCGTGTCCCTGAAAATAATGTTTACCAGAAAAGTGCCGATTAAGGGAAAGAGGCTGTTGTTTATATGCTAGCATATCTGAAGATGGGAGACCAATGTCACTCACAGACAACACCGGCGTAATCGACGCCGATCAATCACCGGACGCTTATTTGCTGCGTCACCCCATCGAATCCCTCTCACAGCCTATCGCGATAACGCCGAACCGGGCCACCGTCGGCCGGTCACCCAAAAATACCATCTGCGTCGACGCGCGGACGGTTTCCCGCAGGCACGCCATCATCATCTCGCGTGACGGAAAATACTACGTCAATGACATGAATTCACGCAACGGAACGTATATCAACGGAAAAAAAATCAACATCAGTCCACTTGCGCATCGCGATCGCATTGCTTTTGGCAACCAGTGCTTCCTGTTTTTAACCACCGCAGACGATGCGGGGCCGCAGTCAACAGACTCCCTGATCGATGCAAATAGTACCATCGTCTTAAATCGGAACGAAATCGACCCCAGCGGCTTTTTGGCCTACGCCGCTGAGAATGCACGCTCCGAACTATTTCCCCAACAGGAAGACATCCACGATACGGAGGCCATCAAACCCCTCAAGCAGGCCCACCAACGGTTGTCACTGTTATATGGATTGAGTGAGCGCCTGCGTGCCACACAACATCCTCACGCGATCTTGATGAGGGGACTGGAGCTGATTTTAGAGGCGATTCCGTCGGCAGCGCGCGCCCTGATCCTGCTGCGCTCCGGTCAAGGCGGCACATTGGAAATAGCCGCCAGTTTGGATCGCACCAAAGCTGACTGCGATGACAGCATGCAGATCAGTAAAACGCTGCTGGATTGGGTGGTCACTGAAAAAATGGCCCTGATGACCCAGAATGTGTCTGACAATATCCGCCTCAAGGATTCGGAAAGTATCAAGCTCATTCATCAAAATGCCTTCATCTGTGTGCCGATCATTGCCGCAGAAAAGGTCATCGGCGTCCTGTATGCGGATTCAGGTGAGCTGTTTGAAGAATTCACCCAGGAAGACACATCCTTTTCGGCGGCCGTGGCTAGTGAGTTGGCCTTGACCATTGCCAACATCCGGCTGCAAAAGAAAGTGATCCACAATGAACGCATGGCTGCCATCGGCCTGACCGTATCCAACCTGGCCCACAACATTAAAAACCTGAACATGATGAACCGCAATGCTGTCGAACTGATGCAGTTGCATCTCGATCGCCTAGGCGATGAAAAAGCAAACAAGAGCTGGCAGATCATCGGCCACAGCATTTCCCGCATCAACGATCTCTCCTTGGAGATGCTCGATTACGTCGGCGAACAACCGCTGAATCCCAAGCCTACGGAGGTCAACCAAGCCATCCGGTCCAGCATCGACGTCCTCATCCACAGCTTGCCCGACACCGGCATTGAACTGCGTTTCAACCTGTCATCGGCTGTGTCAACTTGGAAAATCGATGACAAACAGTTTCAGCGAGCGCTTGTAAACCTGGTTGTCAATGCCATCGATGCGGTCGCCAAAAATGAGGATGGAAAAATCGTCATCGGCTCTTGTATTGAAAACGAGAAACGGCTGGTCGTGTCCGTTTGCGACAATGGGTGCGGCATGGAACCTGAAAATAAAAAGAAGATTTTTGACCTTTTTTTCACCACCAAGGGAACCAAAGGCAGCG
This sequence comes from Desulfosarcina sp., assembly GCA_050124445.1. Taxonomy (GTDB): domain Bacteria; phylum Desulfobacterota; class Desulfobacteria; order Desulfobacterales; family Desulfosarcinaceae; genus Desulfosarcina. The sequence goes on along the minus strand of JASFFF010000383.1, from coordinate 1,096 downwards.
GCCTTGGTCTACCCTTGGTGGTCAAATTCATCGAATCATCGGGCGGAAAATTGCTGGTAGACTCGGCACCGGAAAAGGGTGCCACATTTAAGATGGTCTTTCCCTCAAAGCCCTGAAGCGGTCGCGATTCACCTGCCTGGGGCCGAAAGCAGTCGATCTTTACCCCATCGACATCCCAACCGGCGAACAACCAGCCACATATGACTATTACAGTAGCGGGCAGACGCGGGGCCGAGAGGCATGCCGGCCCCTATTATCAACTAATGCCTCCGTTGACACGACGCATTTTGGCTTGAGTATTTCCACGTATCACCTATACTGATCCCATCTGGAATTGGATTGGACGGGAATGACCCATCCGCGCCGACCATTCACACGAGATTCGTGGAAAAACCCAATCCACACGGGCATCACCGACTGGTGAATGCATGTTTTGTGCAAGGAAATCAGGCTGATCATGCATGCTAAAATACGTCATGTGGACCAACACGCGCAGGTGGTCGTTCTGGCCACAGGCGGCACCATTGCCGGGTCTGCCGAGTCCGCCACCCAGCCAGGATATGCCTCCGGTCTGGTGACCGTCGATCGCATGATCGGTTCAGTTCCGGAACTTGGCACGATCGCCAACGTTCGCGGTGAGCAGGTGGCCAACGTGGGATCCCAGGACATGACCTTTGACATCATGATCGCTTTGGCCAGGCGAATCAATGAACTGTTGGACTCGGATTCGATCGCCGGTGTGGTCGTCACCCACGGCACAGACACCATGGAAGAGACAGCCCATTTTCTCAATCTGACAATCAAGAGCAAAAAACCGGTCGTCATGACCGGGGCCATGCGACCGTCCACGGCGATCAGTGCCGACGGGCCGTTGAATCTTTACAACGCCGTAGCCGTGGCCGCCGATCCCGATGCAGCCAAACGCGGAACGCTGGTTGTGATGAATGATCGCATTCATGGGGCACATTCCCTGACCAAAACCAACACCACTTCTGTGGAAACCTTCATTTCACCCATTAACGGGCTGATCGGCACCATCAATTACGGCACGGCTGCCTATTTTCGTCGACCGTTCCGCAAACACACCTACAAGAGT
>JASFFF010000382.1:0-4222 GCA_050124445.1 Desulfosarcina sp. | reverse complement strand
ATTGAAACACCGCCGCCGTCGACAACTTCGGATCCGGCAACGCCCGAGGCGGCCAAACCCCTTTCTCAGGAGGTGGTTGCGCCACCCGCTCCGGTGGCATCTGCCGCCGACCCGGAGGCCTCGGTGACGCCACCGCCGGCGCCGCCCATACCGGCGCCGGTCGCTCAAGTGACCCGTGACCTGGCCTCGGTGATTGCCGCAGCGGATGTGCTGCACTCGCGTGACCAGGCGCTGGCGGCAGTGCTGTCGGCTTGGAATGGGCCGAGCAAGGCGGGGCCCGCGGATGTGTTGGACAACAAAACTTTTTTCCGAATTGCTGCTCGGCAAAACGGTATGCAAGCCCTGCGGGTCAAGGGCAATCTCAATCTGATCAGAAAGCTGAATCTGCCGGCCATTGTGGAATTTGCCCATGCGGACGGAGGCGTGCGGTTTCTGGCCGTCCTGGGGCTGTCGGAAGCAGATATACGATTGTCCGACGGGCAAGCGGATTTCAGCACACCACACGCCACCATGCAGGCAAAGTGGAGCGGCGTGGCCCATATTTTATGGAAAGACTTCTTCAATTACACAGGCGTCATACCGATCACCTCACCCGGGGAGGTGATCATTGCACTCAAGGTGCACCTGAAGGGTCTGGGTTTTTCCATCGGGGAGATGAATGCCGCCTACGACACCCTTACGCGACAGGCGGTAGAGACCATACAGGCGCGCAATGGTCTCGATGTAGACGGGGTGGTGGGGCCGCAGACCAAGATTGCGCTGTACAATATGGATGCATCGCTGGATATCCCCCGTCTTGTCGGTTTCACAGTCAACTGACAGCGCTTTTGTCAATCAGGTCCGATCGGTGTTATAATTACGGCTGTTTCAGCAACGGTCATATCCGATTCGGGTTTAGGAGCCAACATCTTGAGTTCGATTCTGGAAGCCCTTAAAAAAGCCGAACGCGAATCCGCGGCGGATCGCGGCCGGGCGACGCCCTGGTCGGCACCCTTGCCCGAACCATCCCCGTATCGGCCACACCGTCGTATTCGCTGGCTCCCCGTAGGTGCGGCTGCAGTTCTTGCCGCGGCTGTTTGCGCCGTGGTTTTCTGGCAGGTCCGATATGCCGATTCACCGCAGCCATCACCTCCCACGCCCGCGACCCCACCGATTTCATCCCGTGACCGTGCGCCGTTTTCAGCGGCCAACCGGCCGGCAACCAGCCAACAGATGCCATCCGAGACGGCTTCGGCTGGTTCCGTATCACAGCGAGCACCTGTAGAATCTGAGCCCTCCAAGGCAACTGCAACCGATCCGCAGGCCGCGCAAACAGCGGTACAACGGGCATCCGCCCCTGCGCAGTCGGCACCGCCTCCTGCGGCGCAGCCGCCGCCACGGCCCGAAGCGGAACGACAGGCCGTCACCACCACAACCCCGACGCCTGCAGCCGCCGAGGGCCCGTTCCGCCAGCCGGAACCATCTCCCCAGCCAGCGCAGAAGAATTATCGCAGCGATCCACGGATCGAGTTGCAGGCATTGGTCTGGGCCCCGCAAGCTGCCGATCGCTTCGTTGTCATCAACAACCGGCTGATCAAAGAAGGCGGTTCGATTGACGCCATCACCGTGGTCGAGATCATGCGAGACGACGTTCTGCTCTCCGAAGGCACCGATCGCTGGTACGAGCAATTCAAGATCCGTTAGGCCTGCCGATACCAGTAATCCTGAATAAACGGTTGATTACCTTAAAGTCTTTTGCTACATGCCTTCTTGCGAAGCCAACCTGACGGTTGGCCACCCCTTTTTTGGCAGCCGGCCAGAACGGTACCGGAGCTGAAAGTCCCCCGGTCGGTGCATTTTTATGGCTAAAGTTGTCAATGCAAGCGACCGAAGTGATCCTGAGACCGGCAGAATGCTCTAAAGGAACATTTACAAATGCGCATTAAAAGAAGTTTGTCTGCAGGAATCGTATCCCTTATCGTGGGAATTTTTTGTTGGTTGTCTCCCTTACCCGGTCATGCCTCCAGCCTCATCCTGGCGCCGTCGGAAACAACCATCAGTGTGGTCGAGGGGGTTCTGCGCAACCGAACGCTCTACGAAGCCCTGATCGCCTATCAAATTCCGCCCGCAGAAATCCTCTCTTTGTCAAAATCGTTCAAACCGGTGTTCGATTTCCGCAGCGCCCGTCCCAAAGACTATTACCGGATCAGCGTAGACGACCAAAACCTCATCCGCAAATTTGTTTACAAGACCAGCCCGATGGATGAATACGAGGCCGTTAAAGACAAAGATGGCGGCTACAGCGTTCACAAGCGCGACATCGTATTGGATCGGCGGCAGGTGGCCAAGGTGTTCACCATTGACACCTCTCTGTACGAGGCTGTGGCCGACGCCGGTGAAACCCAGCAGATCGCCGGCATGATCGCTGACATCTTTGCCTGGGACATCGATTTCTATCTTTATCCGCGCAAGGGCGACCGCATCGCCGTGGTTTACGAGCGCTGCTACAAGGATGGTGACTTCGTTAAATACGGTGACATCCTGGCCGCCCGATACGTGGGCAAGCACAAGACCTTTTCGGCATTTTTGTTCGATGACGGCCGCTTCAACGGCTACTACGATGAAACCGGCCAACCCCTGAAAAAGATGTTCCTGCGCACGCCTTTGAAGTTCGGCAAGATGACCTCGCGCTACTCCATCCGACGCTTTCATCCGGTATTGAAACGTTATCGGGCGCATACCGGCATCGACTACGGGGCGCGCACCGGCACACCGATCCTGGCCACGGCCAACGGCCGGGTCAAGTTCGCCGGCTGGAAGGGAGGGTACGGTAAGCTGATCATACTCAAACATGCCAACGGCTACCAGACCTATTACGGGCATTGCAGCCGGTTGTTGAGAAAGAGAGGTCAATTGGTTGAGCAGGGCCAGGTTATTGCCCGAGTGGGATCGACCGGCTTGTCTACCGGTCCTCACGTACACTACGAGGTCCGGGTGAACGGAAAGCCCATCAATCCCATCAAGGTCAAGAAAAGCCGGGGAAAGCCCCTTAAGCCCGAACTGCTGGTGGCCTTCAAGAAAACCGTGGACGAGCGCCTGGTGCTGGTGGAGAACCTTCTGGTAGAGCAGACCAGCCTGGTGATGCTGACCCGCGACGATTGATCGGCTTGAAGCTGCCGCCAAAAAGGCCACAATCATTCAAAAATCGTATTTGACGATGTATAGGAATATGTTTGTCTGTCATGCCGGACTCGTTCCGGCATCCAGATCATGGGGATGTAGCTCAGCTGGGAGAGCGCAGCGTTCGCAACGCTGAAGTCGGGGGTTCGAGTCCCCTCATCTCCACCAAATCATAACAGGGACGAGGATGGATCCATTCCGTCCCTGTTTTTGGTTGGTGATCGATCACAATCGAAAGCGAACCTTTGGTCAAAAAAAGGCCCCAGCAGGTGGCGCTGCCGGGGCTCTGGTAGTTGATTGAATTATTTGTGGATACGCGCTCCGTTCGCCATAAGCCAATCCGTCGATCGTGGCCGATTTAGAAATTAGGCACAAAGCCGGGAGGCATCGGCCCACTTGGCACGAAGCCGGGAGGCATCTCTTCTTCGATGGGATCCGAAGGCGTTTCCTCAGGAGTCTCATCGCCTTTAATAATTATCACCGAGTCATCACAAGGTTCAACGATACGGGTGTTGTTGAATCGAATACGGGTGTTGTTGAATCGAATCAGATTCGTGCCCTCAAGGGCCGGCGATGATAGCTCTCCCTCATTCAAATGATCGGAGGGAAGTAACAGAATTTTGGCTCCATAGTCAGCGCGTGCATCCATTCCAAAAGGCATGCTGCAGGTGTCAAGGCTATTGTGAAAATAGATCCGACCCCGCCTGTCCGTCGACCCTTCACCGAGAACGACGTATGCGTCATCATACCCTTTGTCGTAATTTCCAATCGCATAAACCAGGGTATAATCGGTATTGGCGAGCAAGCGTCTGCCTTTGAAGAAAAAATTGAAGTTCGTGCCCCACACCCAATAGCGCATGACGCCCCGGGGATCGCGTCGATCCAGCTGCCATTCGCCGTCTTCAGCCGTAACCTCGACCATGTGCAAGACACCAAGCTTTTGATATTTTTCGGTTCGGGTTGATTTCAACCAGGAGTGGCCGCCCGAACATGCGGGAGGTGCGCTTAAGCTGATTGCAATTGCGGTCAGTATCAGTCCCATAATCCATCTTTTTACCATCAC
>JASFFF010000381.1:0-4224 GCA_050124445.1 Desulfosarcina sp. | reverse complement strand
AAAAGGGCGTGTCACCCGGCGAAAGGCTGAAAGCGGCCGAAAAACCGAGTTTGGCGGCCATGGCTGACACCAGGCTGTTGCTGCGGCCTTGGGGATAGGCCAAATAGCGGCATGGCCTGCCCAGTTGTTGTTCGATTTCCTTTTTGGCGGTGCGCAGATCGTGTTCGATCCATTTGAAATTATTTTGAAAGGACTGTCCTTTTTTCTGACGGGTCAAGGCGCGCCCGTACCGTCCTCGGCAGCCGATGGTGAAACCGATTTGCTGAAGTTGCTTCAGCTGTGCCCAGGTCATGGCACCGTCATGGCCCACCCGGTCGACGGCGATAAAAATAGTCGCCTTGAAGCCATGGGCGGTTAACACGGGTACAGCCAGGTCATGAAAAAATTGGGATTCCGTGTCTACGGTGATCAGCACCGAGCGTTGGGGAAGCTGCCCGGTAAAATCCATGAAACCGATCAGTTGTGCCGGCGTTACAACTGAAAAGCCGTTCGCTTTCAACCATTGCATCTGCTCCGTGAAGGCTGGAATGGCGCGCCATTGGGTTGATTCCGGGGAGCCAGCTCCCGCTGTATATGCCAGTACAGGCACCGTCTGATACCCATCAGGAAACAGTCCACCAGGTCGAAATGGCGCCTTGGGTACGGCAACTGCCTCACCGCCGGAAAACGTTGTCTCAACACGGTTGTATTCACCAATCATCCACCCCTTGGCGGCATCGTTCAAATAGCGTTGGGCAATGGTCCCCGGGGTATCGCCTTGTCGGGCTCTGATCAGGATCGAGGGATGGATGGCGGGCTCTGATTGTGTCTCTTGGCCATGGCCGGCAGAGGCGATCAAGGCGGTACATGCTACCAGAACCGAAAAAACCACAACCCAATGTTTTGACTCGCTAATTGGCTGATCTAACATAGGATCTCTGTTTGATGGATGTCACCCTGAATGTCTTTACCGGTTCGGCTTTTCCCTTTACGGCACGACTGCCGGCGGGTTCCGCCGCTATCAGTGACCCCAATACTGCATATACCGAATCGGTTACCAATATTTCGCCAGGCTGGGCCAAACCGCTGAGGCGCGAGGCCAGGTTTACCGTGTCGCCGATAACGGTATATTCCATTTTGGCTTGGGAACCAATGTTGCCGGAAACGATCGGACCGGTGTGAACGCCGATACCCACGGATGACAGCAGCGGGTTTCCCCGACGGCTGTATCGACGCAGCTGCTCCATGAGATCCAGCGCCGCCCGCACCGTCCGCTCGACATGGTCATTTCTAAACACCGGGACCCCGAACACACCCAGTACGCCATCGCCGATGAACTTGTCCACATATCCTCCGTAATCCAATATGGCGCGTGTGGCAATATCGAAATAGGTATTTAGCATTTCTACAACTGCCACCGGGTCCCGATCTTCGGCGAAAGCCGTGAAGCCGCGAATGTCGGCAAAAAGAATCGTGGCATCGTTTTTATGCCCCTTGAGCCACATCTTTTCTGGGTCGGCGAGGATCATCTCCAGTACTTCTTCGCCGACATATTTGCCGAAGGACTGACGTGTGAGGGTGTGTCTGAAGAGCTCTTCACCCATTTGGTTGAACGCGGTGGCCAAGTTACCCAATTCGTCTTGACGGTTGAGTTCCACGCGATAGCGGTAATCGCCTTTACCGATGGCTTCGGTGGCGGCCACCAATTGTGAGATGGGCATCGAAAAGCGCAATCCCAAATAGATGGCAATGGCCAGACCGATAATCATCATAACTATCGTCACGTAGATGATGACACCTTTTTCCCTGTCTACCATACGCTCAATAAAATCCAGAGAGACACCTACGTGCACCGTCCCCACGACTTTATCCCGAAAAACCACATCCCGGTTCAAATTGAGGATCTTTTCACCTGTGCGTGCCACGAACGAATAGTAGGTAATCTGGCCGCGGGTGACCGCTGGTGCCGCCGGCGATGCTGATAACCATGCGCTGCCAATTCGGTCTACGTCGGTATGGGCCCGTATCACCCCCTGGGTATCGGTGACCGCGGCGTAGCGCAAGCCCTCCGTTTCGGTCGCCTTTTTGATCAATGTGTTAAGGCTGAGAATATCATCGTCGATCAGCGGGATACGGGCGTTGTTGACAAAATAGTTCAAACTTACCGTTCCCACGGTTACCGTCTGATCAAAAAGGCGGTCTTTTTGTTTGCTGATGATGATGTAGCTGAAGGTGACAATGGTTACAAAGACGATCAGCAGTGCGCCGACGCACAGCTTGAGCCAGATGGGGACAGCCGGCCTGGGAAGCCGTTCGGCCAGGGTGCCGCGTTGGTGGATGATGAGCTCGCGAATGTTGTCCGATAACGAGGCCACGGAAAGCCGGAAGCTCTCATTGATGGCCTTTACCACCGCCGCTTCGGATGCCAATTCCAACTCGGTGATCATGTGTCCCAAACGGACGGCCTGCCCGGTTTCGATCAACCGTTGACGCTGGGCGGCCAGGGCGCGTTCCAACTCTTGTTGGGTGATAATTCCGCGATCAACAAGCACTTGGCCCAATTGGAGCTCATTGAAAGATGGCCGCCGGAAAAGATGCTGAAAGTCGGAAAACAGATTCTTAATGGATTGCTGCATGGCTGCACCATCGGTTTGCAGGTGTCAAGTGTCAGCACTTGCATCTCGGGCTGCCCGACGTGGTGAGAATTGTTTTCTCTTCGTCGAATCATCGCCTCGCTGGCAGGCAACGATAGACGTCGGATAGCCATTGGCTGTCACCGAACTGAACCAGACTATAATGGTGGGGCGCGCCTGGTGTCAACATACACCATTGGAATCGTTGACAGGTCGGGGACGCGAGGCTATTTTATTGAATATGGCCATTTAACCGATTCAGGCTGCAGTATCTTACTCAACTCCTTGGATAAAGGCGGCAACAGATGAAAACAGCCAACGACATGATCCAGGAAAAGGGAAGTGACATTCTCTGTGTTCCGGTGGGAACCATCATTATGGATGCGCTAATAAAGATGAACAAACGCAGAGTGGGTGCGATTCTAGTGACTCGAGACGACAAACCGGCGGGCATTTGGACGGAGCGGGATCTGATGCGCAACATGATCGAGGCGGACTTCGATCCGAAGACCGCCTCGATCGAGGATTACATGACCAAGGACCTCATATTCGCTCCTCACACCGATACCGTCTACAATCTTATGGATAAGTTTTTAGGCCTTCGGGTGCGTCATCTGTTGATTGAAAAGGACGGTGAGACCGTCGGCATGGTTTCCAGCGGTGACGTTATGAAAGCCTCTATCCAGGAAAAGGATAGCGAACTCAAGCAACTCAACACCATGGTCGGGTGGGATTACTATGAGAACTGGTGCTGGCGACCCGAATCCAAATGACCCCCATGCATTTCAGACGCCGATGACTGGCATCGGCGTCTGTATCATGCTTGTTTCGGCGGCCGGGGGGGGCTTACCAATGCCTCACCATTAAGTACGGTTGTGCCTTCTTGATTGGCGCAAATCGTTTTCAGGCGAACCCGCTTCTTCTCCTCCAATTTTTCGATGACTTCCACTGTGGCGGTGACTGTATCGCCAATGCGTACCGGAGCCAGAAAGTCAAGCGTTTGACGCATGTAAACTGTTCCAGGACCCGGCAGACGCGTTCCGATGACCGCAGAAACAAATCCCGCAGACAGCATGCCGTGGGCGATACGTGTCTTAAAAAACGTTCCCTGGGCATAGGCTTCATCGATATGTGCCGGATTCAGGTCGCCGGTTACACCGGCAAACAGGCAAATGTCCGCCTCGGTCACGGTCTTGGAGAATTGGTCCGAATCGCCAACTGCCAATTGGTCGAAGGTTTTTCCGATCATTTCGTCATCCCTTCCGCATGGTCGCTGGTTAAACGAATTCTTCCACTTTCTTAAACGCCTCATCTACGGTCTGTTTGTATGCCTCCCGTCCCTTCTTGAACGTCTCAACCCATTCCCTGATGGCTTTCTTACCCTCTTCGGGCATCCACGTTGCTTGATTGAGCATCGTGTTAGCCAGCGTTTCGGTCTGGTCCTGAACCATCACCATGGCATTGAATGCATTGTTGAAGGCGCCCTTGTTAAAGTCTACCATTTGTCTAAAAATTTGTTTTTGATCCATCATCGTTCTCCTTATGTGCGTTTGCCCGGTTTTGCATCGGATTTGTCCGACTGCGCCTCCGGAGAGATTACATTTTCAAGCTG
>JASFFF010000380.1:0-4236 GCA_050124445.1 Desulfosarcina sp. | reverse complement strand
GACGCCGTGGCCGCCGTTTATCACGCCCAAATGTCAGGCACCGACACCTTCGGCGGTGACTATCCGGCCATCGTGCCCATGATGCCCACCGGTGAGAAGACATCGGCGCCGCATCTTACCTGGACCGATGCACCCTATGAGAATGAGCAGATGGTCAACCTGGAATTGGCCGCCTGCCGTCACCGCTACCACTGCCCCATCGCACGCACAGCGTACCTGGGCAAGCATCCGCCGTCCAAGCTGGTCGAGCTGGCCCACCATACCGTGGAAGGGCTCAACCTCACCCTGGATGCCATCCGACCGGGGATGTGCGCAGAGGATGTCGAACGGGTTTGGCGCAGGCACATCGCCACGGCCGGCCTGGAGAAGGAGTCGCGCATCGGATATGCCATTGGCCTGAACTACCCGCCGGACTGGGGCGAACACACGGCCAGCCTGCGGCCCGGCGACCGTACCGTGCTCGCGCCCAACATGACCTTTCACATGATCCTGGGCATGTGGATGGACGATTATGGGTTCGAGTGCAGCGAATCCTTTCGCGTGAGCCAAAACGGATGCGAGACGTTCGCCGACGTGCCGCGAAAGCTTTTTATAAAAAGTTAAGGGAACACGACCTTGATAATAGGAACCAGAAGCGGACAGACCAGCAGCGGGGAGGCCATCGGGATTCTACTGCTGGATACCGCGGTGCCCTTCATCCCCGGAGATGTGGCCAACGCGACGACCTATGACTTTCCCGTACGGTTTTGCAGGGTGGACGGATATTCGGTTGCCCGGGCCATCGGCAAAGATCCAACCGTCTACGACGCACTTCTCACAGCGGCGCGAGAGCTGGTCGGCCAAGGTGTGCGGGCGGTAACCGGCGATTGCGGCTTTATGGCCCTTCACCAGCAGCGCCTGGCACGCGATCTGGCGACGCCCGTCTTTTTGTCCAGCCTGCTGCAAATTCCCTTCGCCCTCTCTATCATGGGCAGGGACGATAAACTCGGCGTCATTACCGCCGACGCCCGCAGCCTGGATGACGCCCTGCTGGCTGCAGTCGGGGTGACGAATCGCGATCGCATCGTCATCCAGGGGCTGGAGGATCAGCCCAATTTCTACCAATTCGCCATTGCCGAAACAGGCAGGCTGGATGCGGAGAAAGTGGCCGCCGAAGTGGTGGAGACCGGCCGTCGTCTGGTGGCCGGCGACGATCAGGTCAAAGCATTGCTTTTAGAGTGCAGCCTGCTGCCGCCATACGCAGCGGCCCTGCATGAGGCCGTGCACATGCCGGTATTCGATTACATCACCATGATCAACTTCGTATTTTCAGCCGTGGTCAAAAAGCCGTACACGGGCTTCATTTAAAACGGCCAAACGAATTACCAAAGGGGCCAGCGCAAGATGGACACCGACATATCCCATCAAATTGAGAAATATCAGGACGAACTGATCGCGCTGCGCCGGGACTTCCATCGGCATCCCGAACTGGGTTTTAAAGAGCATCGCACCGCCGCAGTGATTGAATCCTACCTCCAGGATCTGGGGTTGACCACCCAACGCATGGCCGCAACCGGCGTGGTGGCGCTGGTGGAAGGATCGGGCCCCGGCCCGGTGCTGATGCTGCGGGCGGATATGGACGCCCTACCGGTCCAAGAAGAGAACGACGTCGCCTACAAATCCCAAAATCCGGGTGTCATGCACGCCTGTGGGCATGACGCACACATGGCCATGTTGCTGGTGGCGGCCAAGGTGCTGGTTGGCAACCGACATGCGTTCTCGGGAACCATCAAATTGGTCTTCCAGCCCAACGAAGAGATTGCCGGCGCCCTGCCCATGGTCGAAGCGGGCGTCCTTGAGCACCCTACGGTCGATGCGGTGATGGGCCTGCATGTCTGGACGCCGGTTGAATCCGGCAAAATCGGCATCACCGCTGGTCCGGTGATGGGCGGGTTGGACGTTTTTAAAATGACCATCTTCGGCAAGGGCGGCCATACCGGCGTGCCGGAAGACGCGGTGGATCCCGTGATCGCTGCGGCCAACCTGATCTTAACCGCACAGACAATCCAGACCCGCGAGATCTCTCAGTTGAAGTCAACGATTATCATGTTCGGTAAACTGGCCGGCGGCACCAAGAGCAATATCATTCCAGACAAGATCGCCTTGGAGGGCTCGATTCGCTTTCTTTACAAGGGCGGACCCGACAGCCTTGAGCAGCCAACCGAGCGTTTCGTGCGCATTGCCGAGCAGGTTTGCCATACCCACCGCTGTACGTGCCAGATCGAGATCATCCACGAAAACATCCCCCTGATCAACGATCCGGAAATGGCCGCGCTGGCCCGCAGGACGGCAGCAGCCGTATTCGGCAACACAGATGCGATCATCGACAATGTGACCATTGCCAGCGAGGATTTCTCGGAGTTCAGCGAACGGGTGCCTGGCGTGTTCATGTTTCTCGGGGCTGGAAATGAACAGAAAGGAACGGCTGTTTCCCATCATAACCCGCGCTTTGATATCGATGAAGCGGTCCTTGCAAACGGAGTGTCCATGTATGTGCAAGGCGCACTTAATTTTTTCAACTTAAAAAAATTTCCCCAAAGGAGGTGAATGAAAAAGAGACGATTGTGCTGACTGGTAACTCAAACAGCCTCAGGCTCGCACTTGCGAGCTGGAGATGAAAGGAGCAGAACCATGAAGAGACGTATTTTGTTGATAACCGCTATTTTTGTACTCACCCTTTTTGGCACAGCCATGGCGGCCAATTATACCGGACCGGCAGTGAAAGCCAAGCTGGCTTCCGAGGAAATTGAAGGTGACTTCATGACTGTCTGGGCCAAGAAATTCGCCGATCACATGAAGCAGTGGTCCGGCGGTAAAATCCAGATCGAAGTCTATCCGTACGGCACCCTGGGCGCCACCGGCGACATCAACGAGTTGGCCCAAATGGGCGTTGTGCAGTTCGTCTTCTCCGATCACGCCTGGATCAGCTCCTTCGTGCCCCAGGCCCAGGCCCTGGCACTCAATTACATTTTCCCCACCCAAAAGGTGCCTGAGGTGCTGGACCACATGGCCAGAAACGGCGAGTTTTTGCCGCTGCTGGAAAAGGCGTTTCGCCAGAATGATCTGGTCCCCCTGTCGATTATGTTCGAAGGGTGGCAGTGGATGACATCCAAAAAACCAATCAAGTCGCTGGACGACGTGCAAGGACTCAAGCTGCGACTGATGTCCTCCAAGCTACTGGTGGAAGGGTATCAAGCCTATGGGGCCGCCCCAACCCCTATGAGTTACGGAGAGGTTTACAGCGGGCTGCAGATGGGCCTGATCGACGCCCAGGTGAACCCACTGTTTGCCATCTACAGCATGAAATTCTATGAGGTGCAGGACTATGTGACCCAGCTGAAAAGCGAACCGTTTATCGGCATTCCCACCGTCAACCAGGAGTTTTTCGACGGTTTGACCAAGGATGCCCAAGCTGAGATGCGCAAGTTCTGGATCGACGCCATCGTCCCGGCGGGCAATTGGATCACCGAACGCAACATGTCGGATATGGAGAAGATGAAGAAAGCCAAGCCATCCTTGAAGTTCCATACCCTCGACGATGCGACCATTGCCACGTTCAAGGAACAGGCCAAAACCGTTTACCCCAAATACCTTGAAGTTGGCGGTGACGGTGCCCAACAGGTTCTCGATGCCCTGCTAAGCGACATCGAAAAAGCCCAAAAAGCGCTCAACATTAAATAATATGGCAACCTGCGGCCCCGCCCCGGCACTTGGCCAGCGGCCGGGCCGCAACGTTGCAGCATTCAGGGGGCGGACTCATGAACACAGACCGTAAACAACCGGTGAAAACCGGTGCGCTGCGAACCGTCAATCGGGGCATCGGAAAAGTGGTCAACGGCTTCGAAGTATCCATCTTGGTCTTTTGCGTCGCCTCTCTCGGTATCCTTTTAATCGCCAACGTATTTGCGCGAACGTTTTTCCAAAGCATCTACTTTGCCGAAGAGGTATCCAAGTTCCTGGTGATGCTAACCACGTTTACCGGTGTCAGTTACGGTGTTCGCAAGGCACGCCACATCCGCATGGGTGCCTTTCTGGATGCCATGCCTCCCAAGATGGAGAAGACATTTATCATCATCATCTCGCTGATCAGCGCCGTGGTGATGGCGATCATGGCCTGGGCCTCCTGGGAGTACCTGTCCAACGCCATGGCCAAAGGCCACATGACGCCCGCCTTGCGGGTGCCCAAGTGGACCTTTT
>JASFFF010000379.1:0-4248 GCA_050124445.1 Desulfosarcina sp. | reverse complement strand
ATGGGCGGTCACGCCCTGTATCTGGGGCCATCGGACATCTCCATCGGCAAACGGGAAGCGGTCAAAGACATTGCCCGGGTGGTGGCCCGCTACAACGATGTGATTATGGCGCGCCTATTTGCCCACACACACATGCTGGAATTGGCTGAATACGCGTCGGTGCCGGTGGTAAACGGACTTACCGACTACAACCACCCCTGCCAGATCATGGCCGACATGTTCACGGTATTGGAGCATCGCGGTCACCTGAACGACCTCAAGGTGGTCTACGTGGGAGACGGCAACAACATCGTAAATTCCTGGTTGCGCCTGGCGCAGCGACTATCGTTCCATTTTGTTTGCGCTTGCCCGGACGACTACGAACCGGATCTCCAGACGGTCAGCGATGCCCGACAGGCCGGTCTGTCTGAAGTGGCGATCAGCCACGATCCCAAAGCCGCTGTCAAGGATGCCGATATCGTCTATACTGACGTGTGGGCCTCAATGGGGCAAAAGGATGAGGCCGAGGAACGCAAAGCCCGTTTCGCCGGCTTTCAGGTCAACGACGAACTGATGGCCGCTACCGGCAAAAGCAGTTTGTTCATGCATTGCCTGCCCGCCGAACGCGGCGTGGAAACCACCGATTCGGTTATGGAATCTGCGGCGTCGATCGTTTTTGATGAAGCCGAGAATCGCATGCATGCCCAAAATGCCATCCTTTTGAAAATCTGTGGCAAAGCCTGAGGGGAAGGACAATAGTTCAGGATTACCTGACGACCAACCACAACTATCTTTTCGGATTGTGAAAAATGGCTCAGAAACAATCCCCAAACAATCCCATACTATTGGTCGCCTTGGGTGGAAATGCCCTCATCCAGAAAGGGCAAACCGGTACCGTCGAAGAACAGTTCGAGAATCTGAAGATACCCATGTCTCAGATTGCGCAACTTTCCAATGACTATCGGATTATCATCACTCACGGCAACGGTCCCCAGGTGGGAAATTTGCTGCTTCAGCAGGAGTGCTGTGACACGGTGCCCCGACTTCCTCTGGAAATCCTGGTGGCCCAGACCCAGGGACAGATCGGCTACATGATCGAATCCACCTTGGACGAGGCCCTCATGGCGATGGGCGTCAACCACCAACCGTTGGTCAGTCTCATCAGTTACGTGGTGGTGGACGATACCGATAGGGCCTTTCACTCACCATCCAAGCCGGTTGGACCGGTATTTACCGAGGAAAAAGCCGCCAACTTGCCCTACCCGACCGTGAAGACATCCAAAGGCTACCGACGGGTGGTCGTTTCCCCCAAACCGGTGACCATCGTTGAAAAGCGCGAGATCCGTGCGTTGATCGATACCGGCTTTATCGTCATCTGCTGTGGTGGCGGCGGTATTCCGGTGGTGCGCGCCGGAAGGACATTTGACGGCGTGGATGCCGTCATCGACAAAGATCTGGTAAGCGCCTGCCTGGCAGAGGAAGTGGGGGTGGATCTGTTCGTTATCGCCACGGATGTGGACGGCGTGGCATTGAATTTCGGGCAACCTGACCAGCGCTACCTGGCTGTGGTCACACTCGAGGAGGCAGCCAAACATATTATCGACGGCCATTTCTCTGCCGGTGCCATGCTGCCCAAGGTGGAAGCGGCCATGCAGTTCGTTGGCAGTGGCGGAAAACGTGCAATCATCACCCGGGTGGATCGTATCGCCGATGCCGTAGCCGGAAAGTCCGGCACCGAATTCGTACTTGAAAAATAGTGTTGTCCTTGCCTAAACTGAGCGGGGTCAATTCAGAAATGCTAGATGGTGGTTCAGGTCGAGGCCGCAGCCTTTTCACACCCACAGGCGTAACAGCGCTGCGTGGTGGATAACGAAAAGGGGAGAACGCTGACCTGGGCCGCAAGATGCCGTTTCGAAATGAAAAGGAGAAGCATCCATGCCTGCCTTCCCACTAGAACACGTAATTGAATCCCAGCAGTTTGACCGCAACCTGCTGGAAACGGTTTTTAAAACTGCCGATCAAATGAAGGCGGACCTATATGGCGAACGCCGCTTTGCCGATGCACTAAGCGGCAGAATCATGGCCTCCCTGTTTTATGAACCCTCCACCCGTACCCGCTTTTCATTTGAAAGCGCCATGCTGCGGCTGGGCGGTTCGGTGATCACCACGGAAAACGCCCGGGAGTTCTCCAGTGCCGCCAAAGGAGAGAGCCTGTCAGACTCCACACGCATTATGAACGGGTATGCCGACGTGATTGTCATGCGCCACAACGAGGCGGGCAGCGCGGCCCGGGCGGCTGAAATATCATGCGTTCCCGTGATCAATGCCGGTGACGGTGCCGGTCAACACCCCACCCAGGCCCTTTTGGATATCTACACCATAGCGGACGCCTTTTCGGGGATAGAAAGCCTTAAAATCGCCATGGTTGGCGATCTGCGCTACGGCCGAACCGTACGTTCGCTGTCCTACCTGCTCACCAAATATCAACATGTCGAGATCGTCTTCGTTTCCCCCCCGGTTTGCAAGATGGAGGGAGATATAAAGGCCTACCTGGACAAATACAACATTCCCTGGAGGGAAGAGACAGACCTGGACGAGGTGGCTCCCAACGTGGACTGCATTTACATGACCCGCATCCAAAAGGAGCGATTCCATTCTGCTGAAGATTACCAGGAAGCGGCAGGCAAATATATCTTGACCCCGGAAAGAGTGGAAACCATGAAGGCCAATGCCATCATCATGCATCCGTTGCCCCGGGTTGATGAAATCCCCAAGGCAGTCGACGATGATCCCCGGGCACGATATTTCCAGCAAGCCCAGAACGGCTTGTACATTCGCATGGCGCTGTTGTATCTGCTCTTAACACCACATATAGTGTAACCTGCTAGTTTGTTCCCCCTCAAATTGTGCTTTCCGCTTTACAAGCACGGATCATGATGCTATTTAATGGCCAACAATCGTCGCTTATGACGAGCTTGTAAATAATTCAACGACTTAAATGCAAACCAGCACCCATTCGCCTTGGCTGACGCCAGTGGGCGGGGAAACCCGTTCACGGGTGGTCGCGCCACGGCTGATCAGGATTAGGCGGCAATGAAGCTTAAAAAACTTGACATCGTCGGTTTCAAATCCTTTTTCGAAAAGGCCAGCATCGCCTTTCCGCCAGGTATCTGCGCGGTGGTGGGCCCCAACGGATGCGGCAAGAGCAATGTGGTCGACGCCCTGCGCTGGGTCATGGGCGAACAGAGCCTCAAACAGCTTCGCGGCAAGAACAAGGAAGACATCATCTTCTCCGGTGCCAGCGGCAAGCCGCCGTTGAACATGGCCGAGGTCTCCCTAACACTGGTCAACGACAACGGCAGCATGCCTGAAGCCTATCGCGATTTCAGTGAGGTGATGGTGACCCGCCGCCTGTACCGCAGCGGTGAGACCGCCTACCTGATCAACAAACAGCCCTGCCGGCTCAAGGACATCCACAATATCTTCATGGGCAGTGGTGTCGGAGCGCGCACCTATGCGGTTATCCAGCAGGGCAACATCGGCGCCATAACCGATGCTGGGCCCGACGAGCGACGGGTATTCATCGAAGAAGCCGCCGGTGTCATGCGTTACAAGATGCGCAAAACCGAGGCCCTGCGAAAAGTGAAGGCAACCAATCAAAACCTGCTGCGGGTCAAGGATATCATCACTGAAATAGACCGGCAGATGAACGGCCTCAAACGTCAGGCGCGCAAAGCGGCGCGATTCAAGCGCCTTAAAGCTGAGGCTCGGGAAATCGATATCCGGCTCCTTCACCATCACGATGCCGAGTTGAAGCAACAGATGAACGACGCCGGTGGGTTGTTGAAATCATTGAAAGATGAAGATATTGGCCAAACCGCGCAACTCAAGAAAATCGATGCGGCAATCGAAGCCATCAAACTGCGGCGCAGCGAGAAGGATCGGGATATCGCCTCCCGTAAATCCAGAAAATTCGAGATTCAGCGCAAAATCGACCGCATGGAAACCGATCTGGCCCATATGAAATCGGAACGGGAGCGCTTGTTGCAGGAAGTTGCCGAACTCGAAGTCGCCCGAACCGATCTGCAGGCCAAAAACAGCAGCATCCTCTCGGAAATCGAGCAAGTTCAGCACCAGCACGACGGATTGAAGCAACACACCGGCAAGATGAAGGAAACCATCGCCCGTGAGAACGCCGATTCCGTCGATTTGCGTGATCAAATTGACCGCTTGAATCGGTCCCTGGAAAGCGAAAAGAATCGCCTGATG
>JASFFF010000378.1:0-4249 GCA_050124445.1 Desulfosarcina sp. | reverse complement strand
ATCCGTCGATCTGCCCGCGGACGGCAGACGGGGTCCCAAATATGCCGAACACATCGCCCGCGCGCTGCAGGTCGAGGATGCACGTCGCCAATTGGCCCGAGCCATCCTCCCCCATCTGGGGCAAGCCAAAGCGGTGGGCCTGCCGGCCATTTTAGGCATTCACGATCCCGAAACCGTTCGGCAGGATGTCGCGCGCATGGTGGGCGTCCCGATTTTTGAGATTCCCACCATGCCACCGGCCATTTCCGGAATTCGGCTCAAGGAAGCCTTTGACAGGTTTATGCCGCAACAGGGGGTGAGAACCATTTATCACCAGACCGTGCATACGATTGGCCGCCAGACAGACGGTCGTTTCGTTCTCCGGGTGGGACGCAGCGAACCCGAGGCAACCGTGATCGCAAAAAACGTGTTGTTGGCTACCGGCCGGTTTTTAGGAAAGGGGCTGGTTGCTCAGCGGGAGGGCATCCGTGAATCGTTGTTGAATTTACCGGTCAGCCAGCCGGAAAGTCGCAACCGCTGGCACCGCGAGTTCTTCTTGGATCCCAAGGGGCACGCCATCAATCTCGCTGGGATCGAGGTGGACGCGCGTTTCAGGCCACTGAACCGGTCAGGGGGTGTGGTGTACGACAACCTTTACGCCGCTGGTTCCATTCTGGCGCATCAGGACTGGATTCGAACCAAGAGCGGTACCGGGCTTGCAGTTGCCACGGCTTACGGGGCCATTGCTGCCATGGCCGCGAATTGATCTGGCGGTGCGGCAGGCATCGGGGCCGCCCCATCCGGGCTCAGGCGTAATGCCCCTGTGGTCGCTCATGAAACAAGCCGGTTGGGCCTGATTTGTCGACCCGGTTGTTCCCCTGAGACGAAAGTGATACACGTGTCGTGTATACCCCTCACCTTGATCGCCCTCCATTTAACCAGAGGAGTCAAACATGGTCAGTTACATTGGCGCGTTGGATTTGGGCACCACCAGCAATCGATTCATCTTGTTCGACCATCAGGGGCAGATTGCGGGCGTGGATCAGATGGAACACGAACAGATATTTCCCAGGCCCGGCAGGGTGGAGCACGATCCGCTGGAGATCTGGGAAAATACCCGTCGGGTAATAAAAGGGGCCCTGGGTAAAGCCGGGGTTGCCGGGAAGCAGATTGCCGCCATCGGCATCACCAACCAGCGCGAAACCGCCGTGGTTTGGGATAAAAGAACGGGCAAGCCGCTTTCCAACGCCGTCGTTTGGCAGTGCACCCGAACGAAAAATATTTGCAGCCAACTGGAAAAAGAGGGCGGTCAGGACCGTTTCCGCCAAAAAACCGGGCTGCCCATAGCCACCTATTTTTCCGGGCCGAAAATCAAATGGATTCTGGACAATGTCCCCGAGGCGCGGGCTGCCGCAAACAAGGGGCAGGCCCTGTTCGGCACCATCGAGACATGGATCATCTGGCAGCTTACCGGGGGGACGGCCGGCGGTGCCCATGTAACCGACGTTTCCAACGCCTCACGCACCCTGCTCATGGACTTGCAGACCCTGGCCTGGGATGACGAGATCCTTAAAACGATGGACATACCGCGGCAGATGCTGCCACGCATTGTGCCTTCTATTGACAAGCATACGTGGGGACACACCCTGAAAGAGGGCCCTGTGGGAGCGGCGGTACCGGTATGCGGTGCGCTGGGGGACCAGCAGGCGGCCTTGGTGGGCCAAACCTGTTTTGCCGTTGGTGAAGCCAAAAACACATACGGCACGGGGTGTTTTATGCTGCTCAATACCGGTACCCAGCCGATCCAGTCCACCCACGGCTTATTGACCACGGTGGGCTATCAGATCAGCGGCGAGAAGCCGGTCTATTGTCTGGAGGGTTCAATCGCCGTTGCCGGTGCGCTGGTACAATGGCTGCGGGACAACCTGGGCTTGATCTCCTCGGCACCAGAGGTGGAGACGCTGGCCCGTACGGTCGAAGACAACGGCGGCGTCTACATTGTTCCAGCCTTTTCCGGCCTGTTCGCCCCTTACTGGCGCGCCGATGCACGTGGCGTCATTGCCGGACTCACCCGCTACGTCAATAAGGGACACCTGGCCCGCGCTGTGTTGGAAGCCAATGCCTACCAGACCTTAGACATCATGGAGGCCATGAAAAAGGATTCGGGCGTTGATCTGAACAGTCTCAAGGTGGATGGCGGCATGGTGGCCAACGAACTGCTCATGCAGTTTCAAGCCGACCTGCTTGACGTGCCCGTCATCCGGCCGACCATCACCGAAACCACGGCGCTGGGGGCCGCCTTTGCCGCCGGCCTGGCCGTGGGGTTCTGGGCATCCATGGACGACTTGAAGCAATATTGGTCGGAAGACAAGGCCTGGCTGCCTCGCATAGACGACGAAACACGTCAAATGGGCATCCATGGATGGAAGAAAGCGGTCCAGCGCACCTTCGATTGGCTGGATTGATGTCCGCCTGCCTGCTACGATAACCGGTCGCTAATTGACGTCTCTTCCCAGTGGTCGGCGATACGGATAATGCGTCGTCGGCAACGGGACTGTGCGGTCAAACCGGTTTATACCCATGAAACAAATTGGCGATGCCGCCAGTCAAACGGCGACAGGAGATCCGGGTATAGCCGGCTTCGGCCATGAGGCTCATGAACCCGTCCGGTGAGGGGAACAGCGAGACAGAATCGGGGAGGTAGGAATAGGCAAAGAGGTGTTTTGAAAACAGACGGCCGATCATCGGCAGCACTTTTTTAAAGTACGCCAGGTAAGCGCTGCTCAAGCGGCTTTTTTTGGGTGTGGCCAACTCCAATACCAACAGCATCCCGCCGGGTGTAAGGACGTCGAAAAAAGCCTTGAGGGCACCCTTTTTGTCCTGGATATTGCGGATGCCAAAGGCGATGCTAACCGCATGAAAAGATGCGGATCGAAATGGCAGGGCCAGGGCGTTGCCTGCCAGCAGAAAGATGGGTGCCTTCGGCGGCTGGCCGATTTTTTCTTGCGCCAAGGCCAGCATGCCCGGTGAAAAATCAACGCCGGTCACCTTTACCTGGGGCCCTTTCTGTAGGCAGATCTCCATGGCCACGTCGCCGGTTCCGCAGGCCACGTCAAGCACCTGTCCGCCCACCGGGAGGGCCATCTGCGAAACCAGTTGTTTGCGCCAGAAGACATCCTGACGAAGGCTGAGCAGCCGATTGAGTAGATCATAGCGCGGAGCGATGGTGTCGAACATTTCCCGGACAAAGGGAAGCTCCCGGTTTTCCATTGACATCCTTTCAACTGGCATTAAATTTATGCATCGTTTAGAGGGCGAAAAGTTAGCATATCGCGTCTGTTGTGACAACACGAATGGGTAAGGGATTCGGTACAATCCATGGCAGCCAAACGAGATTATTACGAAGTGCTCGGCGTTGACCGCAGTGCCGGTGAAGCGGAGCTGAAAAAAGCATACAGGAAGCTGGCGTTGAAATTCCATCCAGATCGCAATCCGGGGGACCGGGACGCCGAAGACAGGTTCAAAGAGGCTGCCGAGGCTTTTGACGTGCTCAGAGACGCCAAGAAGCGTCAGATATACGACCAATTTGGCCACCAGGGACTTGAGGGTTCAGGTTTCTCCGGTTTCGGTGGTTTTGAAGATATTTTTTCCAGTTTTGGAGATATATTTGAAGATTTTTTCGGATTTGGCGGCGGACGGCGCTCCAGCAGTCGCGTGCATCGCGGTTCGGATTTGCGCTACGACATGCGGCTCACATTCATGGAAGCAGCTTTCGGCACGGAGAAAGAGATCGATGTTGAAAAAGCGGAAGCCTGTAATGCGTGTGAGGGCTCGGGTGCTGCGCCGGGCTCCGGTGTAGAAACCTGCCCCCAGTGTGGCGGCAGTGGTCAAATTGGGCGCAGTCAGGGTTTTTTTACGGTTCGCACCACCTGCAACCAGTGCCGTGGGCAGGGCCAAGTAATCGGCAATCCCTGCGTTGAGTGCCACGGCCAAGGCAGGGTGCTGGCCCGAAAAAAAGTATCGGTGAGGATTCCTGCCGGTGTTGATAACGGCTCGCGATTGCGGCTCACCGGCGAAGGAGAAGCGGGTTCCTACGGCGGGCCGCACGGCGATCTGTACGTGTTCATTCACGTGGAGAACCACGATTTTTTCAAGCGCGATGAAACCAACGTGTTGTGCCAAATTCCGGTTTCTTTTGTCCAGGCAACCCTTGGCGATACGATTACCATTCCCACCCTCGATGGAGAGACGGAAATGCACATTCCCAAAG
>JASFFF010000377.1:0-4254 GCA_050124445.1 Desulfosarcina sp. | reverse complement strand
CATCGTGGACAATGGCATTGAAGCCGTTGGGATCGTGAAGGAAAAGCAGATAGATATCGTTTTTACCGACTACAAGATGCCGGAATTCAATGGCTTGGAACTTCTGGTGGCCATTAAAAAATACCGTCCCCAGACCGAGGTGATCATTGTCACCGGATACGGTTCCATGGAATCGGCCATTCAGGCAATGAAGTTCGGTAGTTACGATTACCTGCAAAAGCCTTTTAAACTGGACCACCTGCGAATGATCATCGATCGTATCGTCGAAGAGAAAAAGATAGAGGACAAGGCCCAACTGATCAGAAAGATTGCTCGCGAGCGTCACCAGTACGGCAATATGATTGGTTTTTGCCCCAAAATGCGCGAAATTTATGAGGTTATCGACACCATTAGCATTGAAAACCCCATGGTATTGATTGAGGGGGAGAGCGGCACCGGCAAGGAACTGACGGCAAGAACCATCCACGAAAACAGCGATCGCAAGGAGATGGCCTTCGTTCCAATAAATTGCAACAGCCTGAACAAGAAGAACAAAACGGCCAATGAAATCAGCGCGCACATATCGGGCGTGTTGGCATCCGTGGGTGGCGGCACCCTCTATCTCAATGAGATTTCAGCGCTGCCCTCCGCCGTCCGTGAAAAGATGATGGACCTGCTCGGGGACGTTGAAAAAGATTCCGGCCAACGTCCCCGCCTGATTGCCGGAACCAGCAGAGACCTGGATGAAGTCATTGCCAGCGGCGCCGTTAAAAAGGACCTTCTGGATCTGTTCAACGCCGTGTTCGTCAAATTGCCGCCGCTGCGTGAACGCAAAGAAGACATACCATTGCTGATCAACCATTTTCTCTTCAATGACGGCCCGACAGCCAAAACCCGTATTTACGGCATCACGCCGTCGGCCATGAATATTCTGCTCAAGTACCATTGGCCGGGGAACCTGATTCAACTGCAAAACGTGATTGAACGCGCCTATGCCATGGGGGTTGAGAATGTGATCGGCCCCGAGGATCTACCGGCGGAAATCCGCACCTTTGACACCATCTCGCAAATGGGTGATGATTAAAAAACGCAATACCATCCATTGATGGTGCTGCCCCAAGGTCGAAAACCCCCGCCGCGTTTCGTGCAAGCAATAATCATTTGGCCCAGGCCAATTTGCCAGTAACCATAGGCCGGCGGGCATATCCGCACCGGCACCAGCATGGTAGACATCCTCTTAATCCAGCCGCCGATTGCGGACTATTACCTTACGGCAAAGCGAACCATTCCCTACGGACTGGCTTGCATTGCCGGCGTCCTTCGGCAACATGGCTACCGTGTGGCCATCCTGGATGCGCTGGCCAGCCGCAAATCTCGGATCATCGACCCGCCCGCCGGAGTGGACGATCTGGGCATGTTTTACGGGCGGGCGGACCACAGCCCCTTTTCCCTGTTCCACCATTTTCGACACTACGGCGCCAGTCTCGAGCATATTGGCCGTCAGATAAAGGATTCCAGTGCGTTTATCGTCGGCATCGCCTCGCTGTTTTCGGCCTACAGCGACATGGCGCTTGCCGTGGCGCGCATCGCCAAATCCAGTTTGCCCGATTGCAAGGTGGTTCTCGGGGGACACCATCCTACTGTACTGCCCACGGCGGTGATGGCAGAGCCCGCCGTGGATATGGTGCTGCGGGGCGAAGGTGAAGTCGGTCTGCCGGCGCTGGCCGCGGCCTTGCGGTCGGGTCAGGATGTGACGGCGGTTCCGGGGATTGTATGTCGTCGACGCGATGGCTCCCTGTTTATTGACCGGCCCGCCCTGTCCCCGGACCCAGACCGACTGCCCGTGCCCGCATTCGGCTTGATCCAGCGACAATTCTACCGGCGATCCGGGCGAGACAGCATCGTGGTTACCGCTACCCGGGGATGCCCGCAGGCTTGCACCTATTGCGCCACAGGCAGGCATTCCTGGATGAGGTTCAGGCAACGCTCGGTTGCCGCCGTGCTGAATGAAATCCGGGCTGCCCGTGACGCACGCCGGGTCGGTTTCATCGATTTTGAAGATGAGAACCTGACCATGGACCGACGGTGGTTCCTTGAACTGATGCAGGGCATCGGCGATATTTTTTCCGATTGCCAGCCAGAGCTTCGGGCCATGAACGGGCTGTTTCCGCCGACATTGTCCAAATCGGTTGTTCGCGCCATGGCCGCGGGAGGATTCAGGGTCCTGAATCTTTCCTTGGCCAGCACGGATAAGGACCAATTAAAACGCTTCAACCGTCCCGATGTACGCCACGAATTCGACCGGGCAGTGGATGCTGCCAGCCGTGAAGGGCTCTCGGCGGTGGGGTACATTATCATCGGTGCGCCGGATCAAGATCCGGCTTCGTCTGTGGACGACCTGTTGTTCCTGGCCCGGCGGCAGGTGCTGGCCGGGGTCTCCGTATTCTATCCGGCACCGGGCAGTGCGGACTACGACCGCTGCCGGGCCCTGGGCCTGCTGCCGCGAACATTTGCCGGCATGCGCGCCACCTCGCTGCCCATATCACAGCGGTCGTCGCGCACGGATGTCGTCACCCTGCTGCGTCTGGGACGCATGCTCAATTTCATCAAGCGTCTGAAAGATAGCGGCATTGCGATACCCCATCCGTCAGCCGCTGAAAACAGGCTGGGTCCCGGTTTCGATCGGGTTCAATTGGGTCTGAAACTGCTGGCCGCCTTTTTTAAGGACGGGATTATCCGTGGCGTCGATGACAAGGGGCGGGTTTATGCGCATCGTGTTTCAGCTGGCCTATGCAGGCGCTTTCTTAAGGGGTTGTCAGGTGGTTGAACAGCGGCGGCAGGCAGCCGACTCAAAGACGACCCATTAGGGCCAGTAATCCGAATCCAGCCAGTACCGTTCCGGACAGACGGTTGATCCAGCGCATGGATCGTGCATTCATGTTCGTATTGAACAGGCTGATGGTCGACGTGAGAATGAACCACCAGGCCATGGAGCCGCAAAAAACGCCGGCCACCAGCCACGCGGCATCCAGGTGGGCCGTACCGATGGCGCCCAGGCCCATGCCGGCGAAAACAGCTGTAAATGAGAGGATGGTCATGGGATTGGTCAGGGTCAGCAGCAGGGCTGAAAAATAACCCCTGGCGCCACTGCCGGGGGATTCTGTACCCACCGGCTGGTTGTTGGCGGACATCAGCAGGCGCAGGCCCAGGTAGCAGAGGAACATGCCGCCTGCCAGTTGAATCCAGTCGCGCTGGCCGATCAGCAGTCCGGTAATGCCGGCCAGTCCGAAACCGGCCACGCAGCCGTAAAACGCATCGGCTGTGGCGGCGCCCATCCCGGTGAGCAGACCGGCCAACCAGCCTCCGGTCAGGCTGCGGCGGATGCACAGGACACCGATGGGACCCACCGGCGCGGCAATCGAGAAACCGAAAACCAATCCTTTGATGAAAAAACTCTCATACATGCCGGTCAATGTATATCAACCGGGTCGCCATTGCCATGGCCAATCAACGATTTACCGGGGGGCTGACTTAAAAAAACAAGGAAATTCAATCCATGAACCTTCAGGACGATAAGTTGCTGGATCGCATCGGGCGCAACATCCTTGCCGCTCTGCAGAAAGATGCCCGCATGTCCCTGAGTCGTATCGGCAAACAGGTGGGGTTGTCGGCACCGGCGGTGGCCGAACGGGTGAGAAAACTGGAGGCCGCGGGGATCATCACCGGTTATCATGCCCGCATCGATGCGGATGCCGTGGGACAGTCGGTGTCCGCTTTCATCCAGCTGACCACCGAATCACGCCACTATCCGGCCGTAAAAAAATTGGCTGCCGAATCGAACCAGATCACCGCATGCCACCATATCAGCGGCGACGCCTCCTTTATGATCCATGTTCTCGTGGACGATCTTTCCGCACTGGAGGCCGTGGTGGCCCGCTTGAGTCCATTCGGTCAGACGCAAACGGCCATCGTGCTCTCCACGCCGGTCGACAAAGGAGCCTTGCTGCCGCGGATTTAGGAAGGTGTATGTTTAGATCGGTCTCTTCGGCGCCGGTCGTCGATGGGCTCGCTGCAGCGCTTATGCTTCCGTATTGACAACCTGACGGATGCGAATGGGGCGTTTTTTGGGTTTGGGGCTGAGGGTGTTGTTGATCAAAAAGCCTTTCAGCCAGCCCTTGGCCTCGCGAGCGGTCTCATGTTCGGCGTAATAGGCTTTGATGCCCTTGATCTCTGGGTAGACCGTATCCACCCGCTGCCACTGGTTGGGCGCCATCT
>JASFFF010000376.1:0-4264 GCA_050124445.1 Desulfosarcina sp. | reverse complement strand
GGCAAGCCTCTTGTGTGCCCAGATAGCAGGCGGATCTCAAGGTGCTGAGCGCCTTCTCTGTCTCATGCATTCCCATAAACGCTATGGCTTTTGCCAGCTGAAGGCCGCCCCAGTGAGGATATTTGGTTTCAAGATGATCCATATAAATGATCGCCATGCGCCAGCGTTCGTTGTGAATATAGCGGTATGCCCGCGACAGTTCCAATGCGGGGTTGATCGTTGACGATACGCTTGGCTCCATCTCTTCTTTCAGTGAGAAATGGCGTTCTTGCCTGTCCAGGTCCTCATTTCGAATTTCTGCCTTGACGAAGTCCGCTAACGAGAGAGCCGCGCTGATTTTAATTGTACAGGTATGGCTGTCTCTATCAAATGACGATTCGAGAACGCTGTAAGGCGCCGCATCGTTGACTATGCAAAGAATTTCCATCCGGCGGTTGATGTGCTCCTCCAAAAGGCCCTCGGCAACGAGTCGTTCGGCACCCATGGAAACGGCTTTTTGCTTTGCTCCAAATAGAGCCAGAGCGCGGGCGGTTTTTCGGCTTTCATCCTGGCCGGCCGCGTATGAAAACTCCGTAATTGTCGTTATTGCCTGTCCATTGGTGTCCACTCGTGCACAGGCTGCTCCGATATAAATCAGCACGAAAAGCCAAGCCAGACAAACGGTGCTCACTAATGATAATTTCATGGCGATATCAGTTCAGATGGACCGCCGCGCGGGGGCCGCTGACGAGAATGCTGTTGGTCAGTGTATGTTGGGCGATCTCCATTTTGCTCCCGAAAAGAAGGTTTTTCATCAATCCGTGCCCGTAGGCCCCTGAGAGAACCAGCGCGTCGTGGGGGATGGCATACAGATTGTGACTGAATTCACCGCTGTCGAATAAATACCGATGGCGGCAGTGACGCGCTACCGCCTTTTCGAGGCCAGCCTTTTGGATTCGATGTTGATAGTAGTCTGCGCCTTGTTCCATCTGAATGAACAGATCCAGCGGATATCCGCAGCGTTTGGATATCAGTATGCCGGATCGAAGCGCATTCAGGGCGCTGTCCGATCCGCCAAATAGCACGGTCACGCTGTTCCACGGCTTGAAAACCGGTGATGTCAACAGTATGGGGAAATCGGCCGAACGGATAATGCGCCTGACCTTTGGACCGATATAGCCTAAACCGATTTTTGATGATACATCGCTGACACTGCGGGGACAACACATGAATGCGAAATGGGTTGGAATATCCGGCAAATTGCTGGCGGTTCGGTTTTTGGGGTTCAGAAAAACCGGTTTCAAGCCGGCCTCGGTGGCAAGTGTCCCGGCGCGCGCCTGCGCCGTTCCTGGGTCGTTGAGGTAGGACGAATCCAAGTCCACCTGAACAGCGTCATAATCGAAATACATCATGAAATGGACGGCATCCGGGATGTAAACGGTCAATTCAAGGCACAATGTCTTGCAAAAGTAAATCGATTGCATCAACGTTTCCCGTCCCAGGGGCGTATTGCGAAACACATGAAACAGATTGGTATACATGAGCGTCTTCCGAAAAGGTCGCTTTGGGTTAGTAAAAGACATCGCATCCGGTCGTCGGCAGCGATAAACGTATCAGGATTGCCCCACAGGGGACAGTGTTTCGGTCGTGCCATTGCGCCTCAGTTTAAGCTTGAAGGCCGAACCATTGTTATTCCAGACCTGATGGATCGACCACACTTCCGTATCACCGTTTTCGGTGGTCACCTTGACGTGCACCGTATCGCTTCCCTTGTCGATATCTTCCACGACACCATTGAAGGTGCGTCCATCGATGGTCAGCGATGAGGACTCTTTGGCCAGATGGATGTCGATGATGTCGCCGTTGTTCTCGTTTTGCCACTTGCCGCTGACCTGGGTCGGCAGGTCGGTACTGCTGCCGCATCCGGTGAGGATGAGCATAACAGCGACCATGATGGCCAGCGGAACAATCGAATGTAATGATGCAAACTGTCGATTCATGGGTATTCTCCTTTGATATTGGGTGTGCCGGCATCCGTAATCAATTACACCATTCATGACCAGGGCCTTGCAATCGGCACCGGGGTGCCTGCCGGCCAAAGTCAAATGAAAGGGTGGTCCGTCCGGGAGCGTGAACAGGAACCGTCGTGATTTAACAAATAATCGATTGATAGGCTAGATAAAGAGGAACGGTAGCGCCAATAAGGCCGGCCGCCGCAATGGGTATCAAGGCACGGTGGAGAAGGGTGGGGCTGGACAGCTTGTTGTGTTTTGGTTTCAGCGGTTCGAGGTCCGATGGTTCGGTTTCGACAGGGGATAAGAACCGCAGCCGTTCACCCGATGGTACCTTTGCCGAACCGGATGTTTGGTAGGCTGCATCGATCGTTGTCCCGGCGCCGGCAAGGCCGCCGATGGAATGACACGCTTCCTGAAAGCAGGAGAGGGCAAACGCGTGGTGGCCATCCCCACCCGCCACGAAGGTAGCATTCAGTACTAGAATGCCTACCACGACCAACAACCAGGCCCAACGTCTGGTTGGATAATGCAATCGGTTGGTTTTTACTGCCGACCCCTTAATCATAGCGATATTTCCGATGGGTGTCGGGACAAGCCCGTGATTGCTGAGGATTTCAACCGGATCAAACTCGGTCAACAATGCTGCCGGGACGCCGTCTGATCCGAGATGCAGCATCTTGCCGTTTATTTGCAGTTCAACCTATTTTTCATCATCATCGAGTTGGGCCAACGATTGGAGCAGCCCCAGCGGTGACTGCGACAAGGACAGCTTCTGGATGGCCTCCATACGCTTTCGGTTGCTCTCGAATTTCTTCTGCAACCGCGAATGATAGGCCTCCTTCAGCGCATCAACGAGTTTATCGAAATCGTATGGTTTTTCCAAGTATTTAAATGCCCCGAGTTTGGTACATTCAATGGCCGAATCCACGGTGGCGTGTCCGGTCAGCATGATGATCTCGATGAACTTATGCTTCTGCTTGAGGATTTTCAGAACCTCGGTGCCATCCATGCCGGGCATTTGAAGGTCCAGGATCGCGACGTCAAAGCCACCTTGTTTGGCGGCACGAACGGCCCCTTCGCCATTATCCGCGGTCGTCACGGTAAAGCCCTTGAAGGCCAGACGCTCTGCGATGGCCTTTAAAAATTTGATTTCGTCATCGACCAGAAGAATTTTTATCGTATTTTCTGATTCCATGGCATCCTCCGCATGTGTGAGTTAGAAACATTTATGTCGCTTTTATTCACAACGACCGTGCACCACCGTCATCCAAGTCTTGAACGCTGTCATTCGCCGATGGTACAGAAGACGGAATGGTTAACGGCAGCTGAAGTCGCAGATATTCGTTGGCCCGGTCCCATTCCAGGTCCACATTGATGGATCCCGCGCTTTGGTTGATCTGATCGTCAGGAAATGCCTGATACTCACCGATGTACAAACCTGAAAAAACAATATCCCAACCCGCATCGGACCGTTGTTCGACAGTGATGTCCAGTTCAACATCCGGTCCAGAATTTTTTAAATG
The DNA here is from genome assembly GCA_050124445.1 of Desulfosarcina sp. GTDB lineage: Bacteria > Desulfobacterota > Desulfobacteria > Desulfobacterales > Desulfosarcinaceae > Desulfosarcina. The sequence continues at coordinate 747 of JASFFF010000376.1, read as the reverse complement.
TCGTACGGTGACCTCGTAAACAAGGGCCTGCAACTGATACGCACAGGTTTGCACCATGGGCGGATCACCCTCCCATGGGGCCAGTCGGATCTTCCCGGGAAAAGGGAGATAATCGGACAGATGACGCACCAGGTCCAGTAGTTCTAACAGATTGACAGAACTGACCGGCACGTCGACGCTGTGGGAGAATCGGTTCATCTGGCGAATTGTGGTGAATCCCCGCTGGATCTCCTCAATGATGCTTTCAGCACTGCTTTTGAGTAGATCGGGATCGACAGGGGTCCCTGTGGAAGCCATTTCCGAGAGGTCACCGAGCAATCCGGCGGTCTCTGAAATAATCGCCATGATGTTTTTCAGCTCATGCGAGATCGAGGCATTGACCCGACCGAAAAATGCCAGGCTGTCATATCCGAACAGGTTGTCAGCGTTTTGCATAACCGATCCTCAGCTTGCAATTCGTGGCCTGCGAACAGCAGCCACAGCGTTCCCGACAGCGGGCGTCTCCGGCCGAAGCAGATTCATCCAGCTTTTTCCAATCGCTTCAACGATGCAATGAGGTCGTCGATTTTTAGCGGTTTGGGTAAATAATCGTCCGCCTCTTTGGCACCCAGCTGATAGTCCTCATCGGACCCGTGACCGGTCAGGAAAATGAATTTTATCCGGGGATCTCGGTCACGCAGCTTTCGTTTGAGTTCAATGCCACCAATACCCGGCATTTTCACATCGAGGATGGCGACATCCACACGA
>JASFFF010000375.1:0-4290 GCA_050124445.1 Desulfosarcina sp. | reverse complement strand
GGGAATATGGGCCCCGGCGCCTCCGTCTGCCTGGGAGCGCTGGGCGCAATCATTTTAATAATTTAACTTCAGCGGAGAGAGACCATGAATGATTCCTTTGAGCCCCAGATTCTGGCGTACTGCTGCAAGTATTGTGCGTATGCAGCCGCCGACCTGGCCGGATCCATGCGCCTGAATTATCCAACCAATGTGAAGGTGATTCAGGTACCGTGCAGCGGCAGGGTGGACATCCTCCACCTGCTGACGGCTTTTGAAGGCGGTGCCGATGGTGTATACGTGGCCGGGTGACTGGAAGGTGAATGTCATTTCCTGGAAGGAAATCTCAAAACCAGACGCAAGGTCGAATACGTTCAGCGAACCCTTGAAGAGATCGGCATTGAGCCCGAACGGGTGCAAATGTACAACCTTTCTTCAGCCCAGGGCCCCCGCTTTGCGGAAATCGCAACCGAGATGACGGATAAAATCAAGGAGCTGGGACCCAGCCCGGTGAATACTTAACCACGTTTAGGCGGCACGCTCGCCGTCTGCGGACCCTTAAGAGGTGAACCCATGATAGTTGCGGATCGAAAATCGCTTGAAGAGATACAGGACATGATTAAGGAGGATCGTAAGATTCTGCTGGTGGGGTGCAAAGGCTGCGTCACCGTGTGTAATGTGGGCGGCGCCAAAGAGGTCGGTATTCTGGCGTCGGCGTTGAAAATCGCACGCAAAAAAGACGGCAATCCCATCGAAATCGACGAAAAGACCATCGAGCGTCAGTGCGACCCCGAATATGTGGAACAGATCCGGGACATCTACGACCAGTACGATGCGGTCGTTTCCATGGCCTGCGGCGTCGGACCGCAATTCTTGTCCGAAGCCTATCCCGGTCAGCGGTTTTTACCGGCCGTCAACACCAAGTTCTTCGGTGGCGCGGTCACCCATGGCATCTGGGAAGAGCGCTGCGCCGGCTGCGGCACCTGTGTGATCCACTATTACGATGGCTTGTGTCCCATCGCCCGCTGTTCAAAAAGCATCCAACATGGCCCCTGCGGCGGCAGTGCCGACGGCAAATGCGAAATTGCCAAGGATGTGGAATGCATCTGGGACACCATTGTGAAAAAGAAAATCGAGCAGGGACGCCTGGAGGATTTGAGAACCGTTCGGGCGGCCAAGGATTGGCAATCGGCCCGGGACGGCGGTCCCCGTAAAAGCATAAGGGAGGAGTTGGTGAAATGAGCGATAATGGTCTAAAGTCAGGAAGCAACCTGGAGAAGGTGCTCAAGGCGGGCAACTTTGCGTTTACCGGTGAATGCGGACCGCCCAAGGGCGCCAACGTGGAGCACCTGAAAGAGAAATTCGAGCACTTGCGCGGGGTCGTCGACGCGGTCAATGTCACCGACAACCAAACCGCAGTGGTACGCATGTCCAGTGCGGCGGCCTCGGCGATCATGGTGGCCAACGGCATCGAACCCAACTTCCAAATGGTTTGCCGGGACCGAAACCGCTTGGCCATGATGGCCGACGTCCTGGGGGTATACTCGCTTGGCGTCAAGAACATGCTCTGCCTGTCCGGTGACCACCAGAAGTTCGGCAACCACCCCCAGTCCAAGAACGTTTACGACATCGACTCCATGCAGCTCATCGCCATGGTCAAGAAGATGAGAGACGAAGGCAAATTTCTCAACGATGAGGAAATTGATGAACCGCCCAGGATGTTCATCGGGGCTGCGGCCAATCCTTTTGCCGATCCTTACGAATTCCGGGTCTACCGCTTGGCCAACAAGATCGACGCCGGCGCCGATTTCATCCAGACCCAGTGCATCTACAACATGCCCCGCTTCCGGGACTTCATGAAAAAGGCCGTGGACATGGGCTTGACCGAAAAGGCCTATCTTCTAGCCGGCGTCACGCCCATGAAAAGCGCCGGCATGGCCAATTATATGTCAAAATTTGTTCCCGGCATGGACGTCCCGGAGGATTTGATCAAACGCTTAAAGGGCGTTGAGAAAGGGAAGCAGGCCGAAGAGGGTATCAAGTTCGCCATCGAACAAATCGAAGAGTTCAAAGAGATGGAAGGGGTCGCCGGCGTTCACCTGATGGCGATCGAATGGGAGCACAAAGTGCCCGAGATTGCCGAAAGGGCCAAGGTGCTGCCCAGACCCCAAGTGAACTGACGCACCTGTTTCGACCAGGCGGAATCGGGGGAGACGCCGTTCACCCCCGATCCCGCCCGGCAATCAGAATGGCCCCTTCAGCCTAAGGCCATCGATAAAGGCATCCGGTTGTTGTGGGCCGGGTCGCCCCTTTTCAATCCGGCGACGAAACGGCGCGACGCGCTGTACGGGCCCGTTTGAGGTGGTGACCGGCCTTGGCCCGCTCGAGGATTTGAATGCTCTGGTCCAACGTCGCTGCGGCTTGTTTCTTCTTGCCCATCATTGCCAGCACCTCACCCATCCCCAGCAACGCCTGACCCTCCATGGCCGTGGCCCCCATGTCGCCGGCTTGGGCAATACAGATTTGAAACCAGTGCAGGCACCGATCGGCCAAGGCCTGCGTCTGCGACGGTTCTGCCTGCCCCTCAAAGCGGGCGCTGCGGTGCAACAGCAAGGCGTAGACGCGGGCCATCACATACCCGCAGTTCAAATACCGCAGCCGGCACCCGGCCTGCTGCCACTGGGCCAAGAATCGTTCCATGGCCTCCAGGCCGCCGTCCTCCCGACCCTCCGATAGGCGGGTCAACACTTCGAAAAAGCGGGCCGGTTCGCCCACGAACTCTGCACCGTTGTCGTCACTGAACGTGATCAGTTGATCCAGCAAGGGACGCGCCTCGTCGACGTTGCCGTTGCTGATGGCACCATAGCACAAGGCCAGCTTGGGGAACTGAGAGTACCAGGGATCGGCCGAGATATCCACAGCGGTTCTAAAACTGGCCATGGCGCCGTCGATATCGCCAACCACCAGATCCTTCCAGCCCAGGCAACAATGCCCGGACACCAGGCTGCGCACGTTGCCATGCCGCTTGCCAAAGCGAATCAAGCGATTGCCGATGTCGCCGGTTCGATGCGCATCGCCTTTGTGCCAATAGGCATAGCCTTTGCTTGTGAGTCCATTGAAATAGATGTAGGAATCCTGCACCAGCCCGTCGGTAAATAGCGTCTCGGCGTATTGGCTGTTTTCAATGGCTTCGTCAAAGCGGCCCAGCTCCGTGCAGGGCCAGCTCAACCAGGTGCTGGCATAGCCGGTCAGATAGGCATGTTTGACCGATTCACCCAGCTGGCGAGCCTTCGTCAAGCTGTCGTAGGCTTCGGCAAAACGGTGGCGGTGCCACAGGGCGCATCCGTGCCAGGCCCAGTGAAAACCCTCTCGGACCGAATCGTTCAAACCGTCCAACAACGGCTGCTGGTGTTCCAGCAGCTCGAGCAACGCCCTGTTGAGACCGCGGTAATAGAAGACAAAGGCCCATTGATTGACCACATCCAGCAGACGCTTTTTGGTCTCCGCGGTTGCCAGCTGCTGCTGTTCCAGCATTGCTTTGGCGGTTTTAAAGTATTGATCCGATTCATCCAGGGCGCAGCGACGCAGCGCTTTGGTGCCCGATCGGATCAAGTAGTCCGTGGCCTTGTCGGTGGCAATGCTCTTTTGAAAATGAATGGCCAAGGTTTCATCGAATTCCGACAGTCGGTCGCGGTATGTCCGTTCGATGGTGCGCCCGATGCGTTCATGGACCCGCTGTCTTTCGCGGCGCAGCAGGCTGCCATAGCTGACCTCCTGAATCAGGGCGTGCTTGAACATGAACTCTACCTCCGGGTGCAGGGCACGAGGCTGAATCAAACCCGCGCGTTCAAGCTTGTAAAGCCCCGCATCCACCGCGTCGGCATGAACGGAGATCCGTTTCAACAGGTCATACAGAAACGCCCGCCCGATCACGGCCGCCTCCTGCAAAATGCGCTTGTCTGCCGGGCTCAGCTGATCCATTCGCGAAGCAATGATGCCATGAATGGTGGAAGGGATATCGGTCTCTTTGAACGAGCGGCGCATCCGCCAACGCCCGTCTTCGAAGGTCAAGACGTTGGAGTCGACCAGCGCATTGAGAATTTCTTCCAAATAAAATGGATTGCCTTCGGCGCGGGTCCGGATCAAGCGGCGCAGATCGTCGGGCAGCGCCGTGGTGTCAAGCATGGATGCCATCATGTCTTCGGTTTGCAAGGGCGTTAACTCGTCGAGGCGGAGTTCCGTGAAGATGGAGGCAATCACCTGCTGCTCGTGAATGGTAAAAAGGCTGGCGTGGGGGCGGGTGGTGCAGATCAC
>JASFFF010000374.1:0-4300 GCA_050124445.1 Desulfosarcina sp. | reverse complement strand
AAAGGTGTTTCGACCATGCAACGGTTAAAATGGTGAAAAGCGGAACCGGAGCAAGGGGTGGTGCGGGGGAGCCGACCGTATGGTACAGTCGGCTGGGCATCGGTGTGCCCAATGCGTTGCTCCGGTGTATTCAAATAATAAGAATCAAACCGTCGGGGTCAAGCATTCAAATGGCATGCTGACCGATTGGCACGCAAGCCGGGTATCAACGATTCGGATTAAAGCAACCCCCGGTAATTTCCACCATCCAGCAGTAAATTCTGGCCGGTAATGTAGCGTGCCTGCAGACTGGCCAAAAACGCCGCTGCGGCACCGAAATCAGATGGATCTCCAATCGTACGGGTTGGGTTTGCGGCCATCATCTCTTTGACAATTTCTTGTGTTTCCCGACTTTCCTGCGCAGCACGGTGTGCGGCCAATTGATCGATCCGTGATGTTTTGTGAGTACCTGGAAGCAGTGCATTGACGGTGATGCCATCGGGTGCCAATTCGGTTGCAATGGTTTTAAGAAAACCGGTCAACCCAGCCCGGGCCATGTTGGAAAGCAACAAGGTGTCGATGGGCTGCTTGACCGAAATCGAAGTGATGGCGATGATCCGGCCCCAGCCTTTGGCTTGCATGGCCGGTGTGACGCCACGAATTAAATGCACGGCACTCATTAAGGTGAGATGCAGTGCCTTTTCATATTCCTGCAGATCGGTGCTGGCATAGGTCCCCGGCGGCGGGCCACCCGCATTGGTAACCAGGATGTCCGGCTCTCCCAGTCGATGCCTGACGGCGACCAGCAAACGGCTGATATCGCCCTGTTGGTTCATATCGGCGGCAATGCCTATCACTTCTGTGTTGCTTTTGCTGGCGATGTCTCCAGCCGCCTGTTCGGCTTCCGCCCCGTTGCGGGAGCAGATCGCCACCCGACAGCCTTCGGCGGCCAGTTGTTCCGCGCATCCGCGACCCAGCCCCCGGCTTGCAGCAGCAACCAAGGCGACTTTTCCTTCGATGCCAAGATTCATTTTCAACCTCCATGATGATTCGTTTTCGTTCGGCTTGCTCAATGCCACCGCCGGCAGTCTTTTTTATATTCGATGTCGATTACTTAGGTGACTGTCAGCGTCATTGGATATGGGTGGGTCCATGCCCATGCAATGGATGACACCCGGCACGAGCTGCAGGTGGACCGACATTGTACCGATCATTCAAATCTGTTATTTGATTGGTTGAATGTGCGCAATACCCGTGGATTGATTTTTTTCATGTCCCCTGATTTATCGATCGTTATTCCCGCTTTAAACGAACAGGACTATCTTCCGGCCCTGTTGGCGGACCTGAATGCACAGGAAAACGTGCATCTGGAAGTCATCATCGCCGACGGCGGCTCGACAGACGAAACCCTGGCACGCTGCCGTTCGTTCAATCCGGTGATCGTAAAAGCCCCCCGCGGAAGGGCCAAACAACTCAACGCAGGCTATCGCCGATCAACCGGCAGCAATCTGCTCTTCCTGCATGCGGACTCGAGGATTACAGACACCCGCCTGCTGCACAATGCCCTCAGCCACTGGCAGCAGATCCTGGTCAAATCGGACCGGGATGCGGTTGCCGGTCATTTCCCACTCAAATTCATACGCACCCAAAAAGGCAACAACCTCTCCTTCCGCTACACGGAAGGCAAAACGTACTTCAACCGCACCAACACCACCAATGGAGACCAGGGCTTTTTATTGAAACGTTCCTTTTTCGAAACGCTGGGGAAGTTCGATGAAAGCCAGCCTATATTGGAAGATCAGAAATTGGCCGAAACGATCAGACGCCGAGGGCATTGGATCACCCTGCCCGGCGTCTTGTATACATCCGGCCGGCGATTCGAAATGCAGGGCTACCACCGTCTGTTGATATTGATGAGCCTACTCATGGCCTTTTACAACACCGGAAGAGTGGAATTTTTTGAAAGAGCTGGAGGCATCTACCCCAGTCATGATGAAACCGGGCACCTGTTGCTGAAACCCTATTTTTTGGCCGCCATCAAAATGTTTGTTTACGATCTGGGCTGGTGGAAAAGTGTTTGCGCCTGGTTCAGCATCGGCCGCTACATCCGTCAAAACTCATGGCAAATGTTCTATTTTTTTGACGTGCTGTTTCGAACCTCTGAAATCAAGCCGGCATACCCGTTCCTTAAATTCCACGACCGGTACTTTGGGCCCCTCACCGACAATCCGGTATGCGACACGATCAATACCATGATTTCATTCGTCTGGTTTGTTGGGGTGCTGGGACCCTATTTTTTCATTACAGACACCATCCGGCCCAGCGGACCACAAACCAAAGCATTAGCAACCTGACTTTATAATTAGTGATAACAATAAAAAAAACACGTTTCAGCAGCATGTTCATGCAGGCCAACGGTCTTCATTCCTCGGACCTGCGCGGTTGGGTGTTCAATCCCGGCATGCTGTTCAACGCCCCCGACAAATGGTGGGGCGATCGTGGCCAGCGTGATTTCCCTCACGAGGGCATTGATTTTTGCCTCTACCAGGATCGTGCCGGTCTCGTTCATCGTGTCGATCGGCAAACCCGAATTCCGGTCATGCACAGCGGTGTGATCAGATCCATCTTTTCCGATTATCTTGGCCAGGCCGTGGTTGTCGAACACCGTGACCCGTACACCGGCAACAGACCATTTATATCGATTTATGCCCACACAAAACCGCTGGATGGCATTCAGCCCGGCGTCAGCGTTGAGGAAGGGGACATCATCGCCACCATCGCCGACACCCGCCGGTCAAAAGCAGGCATCTTTCCCCATTTGCACTACAGTCTGGGGTACCCAAAAGCGACACTGCCTTACGAATCCTTCGTCTGGAACAATATGCGCGATCCGCATTTGATTGCCTTGTTGGACCCGCGAGGCACCATCGATCGGCCCTGCCTGGTCATGGACCATGAGGTCTTAGAAGTGACACATCCATCAAAGCGCAATCTTGATTAGGGTCCGCCGACCGGCAGTGTGAGAATCGGGACCTGGTCTGGTCGACCCTCAGAGATTGCCAAGCGATAGAACTCGGCCATGACCAGAAAGGTCGCTTTCGAAGTCATGTCCGTCTCATCGATATAGAACCAGTATCCGCGATACGTCACAGCTAAACTGGCCTCAGGCCTGATGGATGATGCCAGCACCTTAAAGGTACTGGCGATACCCACGTCGTCAAAGCCTGGAAGCGGCCATTTGGGCGTTGCAATACCTTGTTTCAGGTGCTCCGCCGGGGGGTTGACGGCCTGGGACAGATATACGATCGCCCCCAGCAATGACCGTGTTCGCAAAACGATGGACAGGTAGGTATCCTCAGGTTGATAAAGGCCGGATCCGACTTCGATGTCATACGGCGGGATGGATGTTTGACTTAATCGCAGGATGCGCTGCAGTGTCTTCGCATCGTGGTTGTCCTTTGCGATCCACATCACCGGTTGGGCGATCTGTTTGGTTAGATAGAACTGCTGCTGGCCTTGTGCATGACGAAAACGATAGCCCGACTCGGCGGCATTGAGCAAGTCGCTGCCTTTTATCCGACTGGCATCGATGGGATCAGAAACCACCGCTTCTCTCTCCAGAAAACCGATCAGCAGATCACCGTCATTCTGAAGCTGCCAGAGTTTGTTGGCTACCGAGTTGTATGCCGCAACATTGCCGCCGGGATCGTTCACAATGCCGTTAATTTCAGATCCCAACAGAATCAGCAGTAAGTGAATGGGCCAATCCGAGGCCGCCAGATAGGCAAACGTGTTGATGTCAACCGGTTCGGTTAATCGCCGGGCAAATTCCCTGCCCCGCTGGGGGGTAAAGGTAAAGGTGGGTCGATCGGAAAAAGCCAATTCCGGGATCACCAAGCTGGTTGAATTGGATCGATCCGTCCCGAGTCGGGCGCCCAGCGATACACTCAGCGACGTCTGGGCACTGATTGAATTGGTCGCCAGAAATTCAATCGTGTCCAAGTAACGCAATCTGACGATATTGAGTAACAGTTCTTCATCGGCCGACGCTTTGACGCTGGCATTATAGCTCAGGTGTCCCTGTTTCAAATTCTGAGGCCCGAATGAGCAGCCACAATGCATCAATAGCAGCAGAACAATACACAAAAATGGGGTTGGAATATTCACCAATATCATTGCAGGCCTCACCAGACAGGCATCGTTTAACTGAAATTAGCGGAGCGCGGGAACCCCATCCTATTAGAAAATGACGCAATATGCAATGAAAGGCAGTTGTCTATGTCGCTATCGATGGCGAATGGCCTGGTTCATCCTGTTTGAG
>JASFFF010000373.1:0-4313 GCA_050124445.1 Desulfosarcina sp. | reverse complement strand
GAATTTATCAAGGGAGCCGCAGCCACGGCGGCGGCGCTTGGCTCTGGCATTGTACCAAACCTTGTTTTTGCCGCCAGCTCGAGCACCGCTGCACCGGCTCCTGCAGAGCCGGACATCATCCTGCTCAACGGTAAGATCGCAACTGTCAATGGTTCAGATAGCATCGAAGAGGCCCTGGCGATTTCGGGTAATTCGATTGCTGCGACAGGCAGTTCGGCCGATATGCGCGCCTTGGCGGGAGGATCTACGAAAATTATCGATTTGGGCGGCAAGACCGTTGTCCCCGGCCTCAATGACTCTCACATTCATTTTGTCCGCGAGGGGATGCACTATCACATGGAAGTACGCTGGGATGGTGTCGACAGTGTTGAGGAGGCGCTTGAACTCTTGCGACAGCAGGCACAACGGACCCCCAAGGATCAATGGATACGGGTGATTGGCGGATTTTCGTGGGAGCAGTTTAAGGAAAAGCGCATGCCGACACTTGAGGAAATCAATGCCGTGGCACCGGACCATCCGGTATTCATCTTGTATTTGTATGCCTACGCCTTGTTGAACAAAGCGGCCGTTGAATATCTCGACCTCAATTCGCCTGGTGCGCCGGTTTACCCTGGTGGCGTGATTACCCGCGACGGTGTCGGCCGCGCCACCGGTCTGCTCGTGGCCGCGCCGTCCGGCTTGATCCTTTACAAAAGTATCACCGGTGGACCGCGGCTCAGTGACAGTGACCGAATCAATTCATCCCTTCACTATCAACGTGAAATGCATCGCTTCGGGGTCACCAGCGTCAGTGATGCCGGTGGTGGAGGCATGGTGTTCCCGGATGCGTATGGGACGATTCAACAGCTGCACCGAATGGGAAAACTAAAAACCAGAACGTCGATGTATACTTTTGCTCAAGTCAAGGGTCAGGAACTGGCGGACTATCAGCGCTGGACGGCGCGCCATAAGCCGGGTGAAGGGGATGCCATGCTGAAACTGGTTGGCGGTGGTGAAAACATATGCTGGGCAGCCTATGATTTTGAAATATTTGCCATGCCCAGACCTGAAATCGATCCGGATGCAGAGGTGGTTGAAAGACCAATCCTTCGCCAGTTGGCTTATGCCGGCTGGCCGACCCGGCAGCATATGACCTACAATCAGTCCATCAATCGATTATTGCCGGTATACGAGCAGGTGCGCAGCGAAGTATTTGGCGATCCGGCCAAAGCGCCGCTGATGATTATCGATCATGCCGAAACGGTCAGCGAGGCCAATATGGAACGAATTATGGCAATGAATGGCATTATCGCTATTCAGAATCGAATCATTTATCAGGCCCACGATTTTGCTGAACGCTACGGTATGGAGACGCTGGCGCAGACGCCACCGGTGCGCAAAATGCTTCAAATGGGAATGCAGGTTGCCGCCGGAACCGATGCGACCCGCGTCTCCAGCTATAATCCCTGGTTATCACTGGCCTGGCTGACAACCGGTAAAAGTCTTGGCGATTTGCAGATGTACGGGGATGACAACCTTCTGAATCGCAGCGAAGCACTCAGGCTCTGGACCATCAACGGCGCGGCAAGCACCGGAGAATCCGCACTGAAGGGATCGCTTGAGCCCGGAAAGCTTGCCGATATGGTGGTGCTGGATCGCGATTATTTTACGGTGCCCGATGATCAGCTTCGTAAAATAGAGTCGGTTATGACCATTGTAGACGGCGAGATCACGTATGCTTCTGGGGACCTTTGGAAGTACGATACAGATCCGCTTCCAGCAATCAGCCCGGCATGGTCACCAGTGGCTAAATTCGGGGGCTACCGATCCTGACCCTGACAAGCTTGTAAAATTTGAAACACAACCACGGCGGATCGATTGGTGAGGGGCGCGTACAACTTCCGTTTGGAAAGACGGATTGGGCCTTTGTCTGGTCTTGCTCTCGAAACGTCCTTATATATTTACATGTCGCCGTGGCTGCGTTTTGCCTGTTACGCTTGCGACAGACACAAACCCATACATCATGTGACTTCAGACAAGGAGCATACCTTCATTATGATAAGGCGTTTATTCTACTTCTTTTTGGTTGTGGGGCCCCTCGTTTTAATGGGATGCAGCTTAGGGCCCTCCATGATGCGCGCCAACCGTATGACCTACAATGATGCACTTCAATTCACGGAGCGCCAGGAACTGCTGCTCAATATTGTCCGCTTGAGGTACAATGAAGGTCCGGAATTTTTGGCAACCAGCTCCATCTCAACCCAGTTCACCATTGACCTGGGAGCCAGCGCCGGTGGCACAATTGGTGATGAACAGCTGCAGCGCACTGAGTTGCTTAACATTGGCGGTGCCGTTGGATACTCGGAACGCCCCACGATCACCTTTACACCACGCAACGAAAAAGAGTTTAGCCAGCAGCTGATTTCACCGATTGAACTCGAGATTATTCATCTTCTGGTCAATTACGGCTGGGATATCGATCGGGTGTTGCGGCTAACTGCCGAAGGGATTAATGGAATCAGAAATAGCACCGTTCGTGAAGATCCCTCGGATAATTACGACCTTCAGTTGCGCCAATTCGCTGAGTTAGTCCGACAATTTGAGCGCTTACAGCAGCTGGGAATGCTGGAAATCTCGCTGGAAAAAGAGGAAACTGACGTCTCCGGTCCCATCAGCGCAGAAAAAATCCATTCAAGCGACATTCTCGAAGCCAAAAAAAATAATCACCAGTTGGTCTATCACGCCCCATCCAAGACCTATCAGTTGAAACAGATTCATCGGCTTCCGGTGTTGAGATTTAGCCGAGATGCCATTGAGCAACCTGAGTTTCAGCGAATTGCCGAACGTCTGCGTCTCGCATCGAACACGCAAGTTTATCGTCTTATCAACGCACCAGGGTCACAAATCAAGGCTTCTGAAACTACCCACGCCTTCAAAGATTTACTATTTTCAACACGATCCGTATTGGGTACAATGGCCTATCTCTCCCAGGGTGTATCGGTTCCCAACGCGCATATCGAAGGCGGGCTGGTTGCCCATAACCAACGCCATGAGGCTTCCAATGCGATCATTTCCGATTTGTTTGCCGTCAAAGCCCAGGAGGAGAAACCTGTCAATGCCGGCATGGCAATCCCCTACAAGGGGTTTTGGTTCTACATTGAAGACAACGACATCTCCTCCAGGCGAACGATGGGGGTGCTCAACTCTCTGGTGCGGCTCAAAATTGAGGCAACAGGCACGCAGAATACCCCGGTTTTGACACTGCCCGTGGGTCGATGACGGTCAGCCGCTTCATCGATCTTTTCTCACGCAACCTGTTTTTACCAGTCAAATGCAATTCATAGGAGGTAGGCATGCAGGCAACCCGAAAAATTCGTATGACCTTAACCCGCCAACCGACGATGGAGGGAGCCGGTGTCCATCTGAATCGCGTCTTTGGTTACAGTCAATCCCCCCAATTTGACCCTTTTTTGATGTTGGATGATTTTCGTTCCGACAGCCCCGCGCATTACCTGAAAGGCTTTCCCTGGCATCCGCATCGCGGCATCGAGACCATCACCTATGTCACCAAAGGCGATGTGGAACATGGTGATAGCCTGGGCAACAGCGGCGTGATCTCTTCGGGTGATGTGCAGTGGATGACCGCCGGCAGCGGCATCATTCATCAGGAGATGCCCAAAGGGGATGAAAACGGCGCCATGCACGGTTTCCAGTTGTGGGCCAATCTGCCGGCGGCCCAAAAGATGATGGCACCCCGCTACCGTGACATCACAGCCGCTCAGATTCCAACCGTGGAACTGGAGCACGGCGTCGTGGTCAAAGTGATTGCTGGAACCCTCGGTGGTGCTCACGGGCCCATGGACGACATCGTCATCGACCCGGAGTATCTCGACTGCACCGTTCCCGCCGGAAAAGCCTTTGTTCATCAGACCGATCCCGCCTACACTGCCTTTATCTACGTCATTGGCGGCAAAGGCTCAACCGACGGTCAAGTGATCGAAAACGGCATGTTGGTGCTGTTTGACCAAGGCGAGCAATTGGCTGTATCCGCTGCCAATGAAGGTTTGAGATTTTTGCTGCTGACCGGAAAACCGTTAAATGAGCCGGTGGCTTGGCGCGGTCCCATCGTCATGAATACCCAAGCCGAGTTGGAAACGGCTTTCCGAGAGTATCGCGAAGGTACCTTTATTAAAAATCCCTAAAAGGAGGATCATCCCATGAGAGTACTCATCGTTTATTATTCCACCTATGGACACGTTCATAAAATGGCCGAAGCGATTGCTGAAGGCGTGAAACAGGTCGATGGCGCCGAGGCAATCATGCGACGCGTTCCT
>JASFFF010000372.1:0-4319 GCA_050124445.1 Desulfosarcina sp. | reverse complement strand
GGCACTGTCGAGCGTACCGCCTCCGGATGGCGCGAGGTGGATCCAACGGCGCATGCCAGTTTCACTGCGCCCTACGTCTATGAAAGTGATTCACACGTCGCCCCGGTTGCACCGGATTCAGATACCACCCGGCAGACCTATTTTTGGGGAGAACTATGCTGGCCGGATGCCGCCAAGCGGCTGACCATCGTGGACACCGCCCTGCTGCCGGTCGGTGCCGTTGAACAGCACGGCCCTCATCTGCCGTTGGATACGGATGCCTATGATGCCACGTACCTGGCCGAACGAATCGCCGAGGGCTGCAGTGATCCCAAACCCTTGGTGTTGCCGCAGATTGCCTACGGCGTCTCCTACCATCATGAGGCCTTTAAGGGTACCATCAGCATCAATAATGACACCTTGGCCAACCTGGTCTACGACATTGGTGTTAGTGTGGCAAAAAACGGTATTAAAAAACTGGTCATCATCAATGGACACGGGGGTAACGCACCCTCTTTGAATTTTGCAGCCCAACGCATCAATCAGGATGCTCACATCTTTGTCTGTGTGGATACGGGTGAAACCAGCGACGTTGATGTGGACAGTCTCATCGAAACGCCCAATGACGTCCACGCAGGGGAGATCGAAACCAGCACCAGCATGGCCATCCGTCCCGAACTGGTACGTATGGATCGTATTCAGATGGAAGTGCCGGAATTTACCAGTCGCTACCTTGATTTCTCTTCCAAACGGGGCGTGGCCTGGTATGCGCACACCCACAAAATTTCATCCAGCGGTGTTATGGGAGATCCTACGAAAGCAACTGTCGAAAAGGGGGAGAAGATGTGGGCGATGATTATCGGCCATTTGGTTAATTTTGTTGACCAGTTGAAAAACATGACCCTGAATGAAATCTATCAAAGGAAATATTGACGACCATGAAGATCACCCGCATGGAGGCCTGGCCGGTGACCATGAAACTGGCCGAACCATACAAGATTGCCTATGAGACGATCTCGGTTACGACCAACGTTTTCCTGCGAATCGAAACCTCAAGTGGCATTGTCGGCTATGGCTGTGCCGCACCCGACTTGGAAGTCACCGGCGAAACCCACCAAGATGTCATGACGGCGTGCAACAACGTCATCATCCCGGCGTTTAAAGGTTCGGACGCCTTGCGACCGATCATGCTGATGGAGCGAATCCGCAAACCGCTGATCGGCCGATCCTCCGCCCTGGCTGTGGCTGACATGGCGCTTTTCGATATTCTGGGAAAGGCTTCAGGATTGCCGCTTTATCGACTGCTTGGTGGATTCCGTGATCGTATTCGCACCTCCGTCACTATTGGAATTATGCCGGTTGAAGAGACGGTAGCCAAAGCCGTTGAATTCACTAAACGGGGATTCAAGGCCTTGAAGATTAAAGGCGGTGTCGATGTTGACCATGACATCGAGCGCCTTATCAAGGTTCGCAAGGCTGTGGGAAAGAAAATTGAATTACGATTTGATGCCAACCAGGGCTATTCTGAAACGGATATCCTGCAATTTGTAGCCGGAATCGGTTCCGTCGGCCTGGAGCTCATCGAACAGCCGAGTCCACGGGGAAAAGATCAATTACTGGGACGTATTACCCACCAAGTCGCTTTGCCCATTATGGCTGACGAGAGCCTCATGAGTCTCAAGGATGCATTTCGAATGGCACGCAAAGAGCTGGTTGATATGATCAATATCAAACTGATGAAGGTGGGCGGTATCGACGAAGCGCTGAAGATCAATGCCGTATCACGGGCTGCCGATCTCGACGTGATGGTCGGCTGCATGGACGAATCCGCCCTGGCCATCGCCGCCGGCCTTCACTTCTCTCTGGCGAGACCCAATGTCAGGTATGCGGATTTGGATGGGCATTTGGATCTGGAAGACGATCCTGCATCGGAGGCGGTTCGATTGAGTGAAGGCGTCCTTTACCCAACCGGAAAACCTGGAATAGGATTTAACTTAGACTAGATACTAATCATTGATAATACTTTAGCTTATATCATACTCCTCAATGCAACCTCCATCAAAATCCCCACATAGTAAATCATCCATTGCAAAACAATAGTGAAAATTGAGAAAGGAGTGGATTTTACGATGATTGACGGCAACATTCTTTTTACCGGGCTCATCGTCTTCTTTGCACGTATCTGTGATGTGTCCATCGGTACCATAAGAACGATTGTGACTGTCCAAGGCAGAACAATCATCGCATTCATATTGGCGCTTTTTGAGATTACCATCTGGATTCTGGTGGCCAGTACCGTCATTAACCAGGTCAAAGACCAGCCGGTTCTGGTCGTATTTTATGCATTTGGCTATGCCACCGGCAACGTCATTGGTATTGTTGTTGAGAAGAAACTGGCTTTCGGCATTATCATCTTGAAGATTCTGACCAAGAACGCCGGGCAGCAAATTACCGATTTCCTTCGCGGCAAAGGTCAACCGGTAACCGTATTTCTGGGTGAGGGCATGAAGGGTCCGGTAAGCGAATTGTATATCGCATGTCGCCGCAAGGATTTAAAGTGGATTTTGCCGGAAGTGAGGAGACTGGACAAGCAGCTATTTTACATTGTCGAACAGGCCCGGGACATGAGTAAGGTATTAAAACCTGTGCATACACCACTCGGTGGTTGGCGATCGGCTTTTAAAAAGAAATAGCTCTTCGAGAATAAGCGCCCACAGCTATATAGGATGGCTTATATGGATAATCAAAATGCATTTTTGCCGTTGACCATTAAATTTTTCGAAAAGGATATGGCCGCTGCATCCCGTATTCTCGAAAGCATACCGGAAACGCCAGCTGCTGAAGTCCTTCAATCCCTACCCGCACCGCTGGCTGTTCGTGTGATCAGGAATCTACAAGTCAGCTTTGCAGCCGGATTGCTGGAGCATGCCGACGATACTTTTCTTGAAAAAATTACCAACCAGCTTGATCCTCAATTTTTATCATCGGTGCTGATCCATTTTTCTGACCAATCACGTGAGCGCATCAGAAAGCACATTACTGGCAAGACCCAAGACAAGCTGCGTGAGTACCTGGAATATCCTGATGGCAGCGTGGGGCGCTTTATGACACCGGATTTTCTGTCCTTCAGCAAAACCATCGCTGCACGTGAGGCCATCGGCAAGATTCGTGCGCTTTCCAAAAAGCGAATGCCATCTTCCTATGCATATGTGGTTGATGATGACAACCGGCTGGTAGGGGTACTGAATATGCGTGACCTGATGATCGCCCCACCACAGTCACAACTGGAAACGATCATCCAAAAGGATATATTCAGTATCCACTGTTTTGTGGATCTGCAGGACGCCGCCAACGAGTTGGCTAAAAGAAAGTATTTTGCCGCACCGGTCGTTGACAGCGAGAACCATATTCTGGGCATCATCAAGGCAGAACGGCTTATCAAGGGCGTTCAGGAAGGCACCACCGAGGATATTCAGCGGATGTTCGGTGTCAGCGCAGATGAACGACCATTTTCAAGCATCCTCTTTTCCCTGAAAAAGCGCCTGCTTTGGTTGCATATCAATCTGGTTACCGCGTTTATGGCCGCAGCGGTGATTGCCGTGTTCGAAGGCATTATCGCAAAAATTACTGTTTTGGCGGTCTTTTTACCGGTAGTGGCGGGACAGGGCGGCAATGCCGGGGCCCAATCGCTTGCCGTGGTGATGAGGGGGCTCGTGATGCGGGAAATACCAAAAAACAAAACAGCGGCATTAATCTTTAAAGAGGCCAAGCTGGGTGCAGCCAATGGAACGATTATCGGCATCGTTACCGCACTCATCGCATGGGTTTGGATGGGCAGCCCCTACTTGGGTCTTGTCATCGGCTTGGGCATGCTCGTGAATCTTATTTGTGCAGGCCTGTCCGGCGCCGCAATTCCGTTGATCATGAAAAGAATCGGGATCGATCCGGCCCAAAGCGCCAACATTATTCTGACCACCGTCACTGACATTATGGGTTTTTTCGCCTTTCTCGGGTTTGCCGTATTGTTCGAGGACTTCTTGGTTAAGTAGATTCGTGACTAGTTTAGTGAGAGGAGATCGAAAAGGGATATCATGCAAAAGGATGTGTTTCCGATTAAATGGATTACCGATCAAGTCGCAATCGGTTGTGCCCCTCGTTCATACGTGGATATTGATGCCATCAAAGCCAGTGGCATCGGGGCCGTCTTGAATCTATGTGCTGAATGCTATGATCTGCATGAGATCGAGTATGCGGCCGGGCTGGATGTACATTGGTTGCCCGTGACCGATGAAAATGCACCGGAACTGAATGACGCCAGCGATGCAATCGATTGGATGGCA
>JASFFF010000371.1:0-4325 GCA_050124445.1 Desulfosarcina sp. | reverse complement strand
CAGGTGATCGGCCAGATTGCGGTGAAAACAAAAGGGCTGCCGCTCGCCAACCGCTGGAAAGATGCGCACGATCTCGCCCTCCGCCCGGCGATGCCAGATGGCCAGATCCGGTGTCATCTCAGTGGACGGAATATCGTGGCGAAAATAGTAATGGTCTGCATCGATGGCATGGGTGTGAACATCCCGCCATTGGCCGGTGATGGCTCCCTGGGTGCCCAACAGATACCATTTGGGCTTGCGGGCCGCGGCAATGTCGGAATGCATGAATTCGGCTTCGATGCCGCCTTCAAAGCGGATTTGAATACGCTCCTGGTCGGCATTGGTCACGTCTTGCCAGACGCGCTTGTGGCGGGTACCGATCACCGCCGTGACCGGCTGTCGAATCAGGCTGACGATCCAGTCCAGATAATGAGCCCCCCAATCATAGGCGGTGCCGCCGGACACAGGGGCGTGGGAATGCCAATATCCGCAGGGGTGGTGATAGCCGCCCACAAAGGTCTCCAGGTAAAACAGGTCACCGATAAGCCCTTGTTGCAGGCTGTCTCGAATGGTCAGGTAGTCGGGGTCCCAGCGGCGGTTCTGGTGACAGCTCAAATGGACCTGGTTCTGGTCCGCCAGGGACTCCAATGCGTCCGTTTCCCGGCGGTTCAGGGCCAGCGGTTTCTCACAAATCACATGCTTGCCGGCCGCCATCATCTCGATACAATTGTCGGCATGGATGTTGGGTGGCGTGGCCACGATGACCACATCGATCGCCTTGGAACCGGCCAGGGCGTGGGCCGTGGAATAACACTGGACGTCCGGAAAATCGTTCTGCGCCTCGTCGCAACGTGCCGGATTCAGGTCACATACGGCAGCGAGTGCCAATCCCGCAGTGGATGAGACGCCCAGCCCGTGCAGCCGCCCCACGGAAGGCGCGTAGCCCAAAATGCCCACCTTCAGCGCGTTTTTTGGTTGGATCGGTCGCCCGTCGATAAAGGCGAGCAGGCGGTAGCAGATGCGTTGTAAGATCGGGTCGTCAAAGGCCTGCAAGGTGGTACAGACCACACGCCCACGGCCCACGGGACGCGTGGTCACCACGGGTGTGTGGTCGTAGTGCCAATCGGCATAAAGCAGGGTTTCGGTGTCGTCCTGCGTGGGTGTCAGCACCTGGTAGCGGCTGGTCAGATAGACCGCATCCGGCAGTCGGGCTGCCAAGGGGTGATCGGCCGTTTCGAAAAGCACGCGCAATTCGCACGACGGTCCGGGCGGCGCCGCTGCCACGCCCAGGATGTCAGGCAGCGGATCGGGCGACGCATCCACCAGTGCCAGCCATCCGCCGCCGTTTTGCACAAAGCCCTCCAGTGTCCAGTTGCCGGTCCACCGGGCAGACGCCGGTGTGATGACAACATCGTAGGCTTCCAGATTTGGCGGCAGCGCCGAGGCAACCTGCACGCGCAGGTGAGGAATGGTTTCAAGATAGGCGATCAGCGCTGTCGGTTCGGATGCCGATGCGTGCATCAGTACCAGCAGTGATAGGGTCGGGTGGGAAACCATCGTTTCGATTCCTTGTGAAGGGGATTCAAGGTCGTCGATCCCCATCTTATTGTTGGGCGTTCAGGTGCCAGCGATGGCCGTCCGGAGTGTCTTCCACCTGGATTCCCGCGCTGTTGAGTGCCTTGCGGAGCCTGTCGGCGGCATCCCATTGCTTTTCCCGACGCAGCTCCTGGCGCAGGTCCAGCAGTGACTCCACCAAGGGGGCCAGACATTTTTCAGAGCGTTCAGGCGAAGCGTTCAGTTGGTTTCCGAGGAAAACGAGCATATCTCGGAATGTATCGCGGGCCTGGGCGACGACGGCCTCATCTTCCAATCCCTGCTGGGCCTGCCAGAGGATGCGGTCAAATTCCAAAAGGGCATTGGTCGCCTCATGGGCATCTTCTTTGTCCAAACCAGCCTGAAAGCGGGCCTCCAGGGAATGGGCCTGCTGCCAGAAGTCACCCTCGGTATGGGTTACCGACAGGGCGGATTCCGGTACCGCCGAATCGCCTTCCGGATGGGAAGCGATCGACCCTTCACGCAATACGGATAGGGCAAAGTGCCCGCCACTGTTGACCGTCATGGTGCCTTCGGTGGTGCGCAAGGTAATGCCGCCGATGCCTTTGACTTCGGCTTGATCGGTGGCCAGGTCGAGGATGCAGGCCGTGTGTTCGTCCAGACCTAAAATGGGCAGCGCTTGCGGCAACATCGTTGTCAGGGCATCGAATCGGGTGGCCCCCATGAAACAGAAGCGGGTATCGTGATTGCCGCCTTCGGCATTGTTCCAATGGGGCACCACCACCAGGTTGAATCCAAACCGACCCAGTAGATCAATGCCATCGACCCAGTGCAGCTCCTGGCCGACCTTGTAGATCTCATACACCGGCAGGGTGAAACGGCCCACGGTGAGGGCGGCGGCACTGGCAGCCACCAGGCAGCCCCCGCTGTTTACGCAACGGGCCAGCAGGTCGGGTATCTGCGACGGTTGCCATTGCCTGATGGCATAGGTCGGGCTGCCCGGTCCGATCAGGACAAAATCGGCCTGTCGCAGCACCCGATTGGCTTCACGTTGGTCGTAGTCGCTTGATTGGGCGCTCGATTTGAAGGAGGCCAATTGCAGTGGATGACGGACTCGGGTTTGAAAGTAGTCGGCCGCTCGGGCCGATATCTGATCCACATTGAGCTGAAAACCGGCCGGCGTGTCCAGAAAAACGGCTTGCGGTGTCTCCGGCAATTGTCGCAGCAGATCCTTGTGTACCTCGACCATGGTGGCCGTCAGTTCGCCGGAGCCCATGAGAACGATTTTTCCGGGACCGTGTGTCATGTGGTCTTTCGTCGGTTAGCGGGTTCGCGGAGTGATCAGACCGCGATAGACATGTTCCCATGCGATGAGTCAATGGCCTGCAGGATCGTGTCAGGATACAATAATATGACGGCTTTGTTATAATGGAGATCTGCCGCTAAGTCAAAGACGGGCTGAAGGTATGGTCATTTCGGTGCCATCTTTGGACGGACCATTTCCGACGCTGCCGCGATCAAGATGCGTTGAGGCCGATCCCGCACCTACGGGTCCAATTCGCCAAGGTGGAACGACTGACCCGGGCCAAAGACGACCACCCGTTCGCTGCGATAACAGGTGACGCGGCCTTTGCCGTGCACCTGCCATCGATTAAGGGACCGTTGGGAAATGGTGCCGGTCTCTTCGTCGATGCCCATCAGCAACCTGCCGGGAAGTTTCCGTTTCAAAGCGAGCACCCACTGCCGGCCGAAGGTGTCGTGGTGCGGGATGACGCAGGTGTCGGCCAGCAAATCCAAACCGGGGTTGACCGCACGACGGGTGGGATCGAAATAGTCGCTGCACAGCACCATGGCGCCGGCGCTGCTGCCGGCAATTACTGCACCGGCGTGATACGCCTGTTGCAGCGCCCGCCAGCTGAGGCTGTCCATCAGGCTTTCTGCCAAATGTGCGGGAAAGCCACCCAGCAGATAAATCAGCCGGGCCTGCCGCAGGCGGTCGGCGATGTCGGGGTCGTCGGCAGAGGCGCGGTTTACCAAGGGCAGGCTCTGAACTTTCAGCGCGCCTAAACCACGGAACCAGTTTACAGCCCTGCGACCGGCCCGCTCATCGTTGTGGTCCGGTGCGGCTGCGGCCGGAATCACGGCCACTGCTGCACCGAGGCCACCGGCCAAGCGGATCGCCTCGCGGTCGGGCGAGGCCATGGCCCCACCGAATTCTGCACCGCCTTCCAGCAACAAATGGCCTGACATGGGTAAATTCAGCCTCCTATCGATGGCATGAACAACGTTTTTTGATAAACGAGGCTTCAATCCAGCAACGGATCCAGCTCACCTGTCAGCTGTCGGGCATGCTTGAAAACGATGCCGTGAATATTCAGCGCTTGGGCGGCGGCCACGTGACCGGCGGTATCGTCGATGAAAATGGCTTCCCGGGGCTGCACACCCAGCCGATCCAGGGTGATCCGATAAACGGCAGGGTCGGGCTTGACACGGCCTTCGTCTCCGGAACAAACCACCACATCGAAAAAGTCCCGGATCTTCCAGTCTATCAACCACTGGTCCAGGCCGGGCGGGTGGTTGGACAGGACAGCCAGACGATAGCGGCCGAAAAGGCGCTGAATGATTTCCAGGACGAACGGGTTGACGGATTCGTCCGCATAGTAGCGCCGCCTGAAGGCATCGACGGACTGCGTCGTGACCAGACCCAGCGACGGACCGATGGCATACCAGAAGGCCTGCATGGTCAAGCGGCCCAACAATGCTTCCTGCCAGGCAGGGCTGTCAAACATGAT
>JASFFF010000370.1:0-4336 GCA_050124445.1 Desulfosarcina sp. | reverse complement strand
GTAACCGATGCTGGTCGGCACGGCGATCACCGGCTTGTCGGTGAGGCCGGCGGTAACGCTAGGCAACGCGCCGTCCATGCCGGCCACCACCACCAGTACGCTGGCGGAATGGATCTTATCGCGGTTGGACAGCAGACGGTGAATGCCGGCCACGCCCACATCGGTAAGCCGCTCCACCCGGTTGCCCATCACCTCTGCAGTAACGGCCGCCTCTTCGGCCACCGGGATGTCCGAGGTGCCGGCGCACATCACCAGGATGCGCGTTCGCGTAGGGGCCGCTGCCTGGGGATTCATGACCACGATACGGGCCGCTTCGTGGTATTCCACCCGATCGCAAATGGCACCAAGCGCTTCGAATACCTGACGATTGGCCCGAGTGGCCATGATGTTGGCCCCCTTTTCCAGCAGCCTCCGGGCGATGCCCACCACCTGGTCCACGGTCTTGCCCTGGCTGAAGATTGTCTCCGGATGACCGCTGCGCAGGGCGCGATGATGGTCGACCATGGCATATCCCAAATCCTGATAGGGAAGGTCCTTGAGGGTTTCCAGCGCCCGGTCGATCGACACGCCACCGGCTTTGACCTGTTCCAGAATCTTTTTCAGCTCATCTGCATTCATCGCTCACGCCTGCTGGATAAAAAGGGTCGCCGAATCGCTGCACCCCGGTTCAACATTTTGTCAAGATCGGGATGATAGACATCGTCGACCAACAGAAATGCCTGACCTGGGGCCTTTTGGACCACGCTCGCCGCGCCACAAGCGGACACGCATTCCGTCTACTGGCCCCGGCCGACTCCTGTCAACGATTTTGTGATCTCTCAACGCGCGAATGTGCAAAGGGCCGGCCCCCCGGTCGGGTGGCGCGGCCCTTTGGATAGGCGGATGTTGCAGCTTAGCCGCTACGTGCCGGCGCGGCCGTCGTCGCAGGCATCGTCGGCACCCGCACGACCGGCATGCTCGGCGGTTCCGGCCAGGGTACAGGCGTCACTGTCGCCGTCCACCGCGGCCAATTCACCGGACGGCTCGGCGGCCTCGTATTCGGTGTCGGCCATCCGTTTGAGGACCGTGTAACGATCGGCAAACTCGGCTTCAAGCTGGGTGTGCAGGTTCTTGGCCTCATCCGGGAAAAGCATCTGCAGGGCGGCATAGCGTACCTCCCCGCCGAGAAACTCCTGCAGGCTGCCATCCGGCTCCTTGGAATCCAGGATAAAAGGATTCTTGCCTTCGGCCTTGAGCATGGGATTGTAGCGATACAGGGGCCAATAGCCGCACTTGACGGCCATGGCCGTCTCCTCCTGGGTCTTGCCCATACCCTTTTTGATGCCGTGGTTGATGCAAGGCGAATAAGCCATGATCAGCGAAGGTCCATCGTAGCTTTCTGCTTCGGAAAAGGCCTTCATCAACTGCTGTTTGTTGGCGCCCATGCCCACACTGGCCACATAGACATAGCCGTAGGTCATGGCCATGCCGCCCAGGTCCTTCTTGGCGGTCTTTTTGCCCGATGCGGCAAACTTGGCGATAGACCCCGTGGGCGTGGCCTTTGAGCTCTGCCCACCGGTGTTGGAGTAAACTTCGGTATCGTAGACAATTACATTGATGTCCTCGCCGGTGGCCAACACGTGATCGATGCCGCCAAAGGAGATGTCGTAGGCCGAGCCATCGCCAACAAAGATCCAATAGGAACGCTTGGTGAAATACGAGGCCAGGCCATCGATCCGGTCAAGCAGTGGGTTGTCGGCGTAGGCAAAGAGCATTTCCCGAATCTGGTCGCCAAAGCGCTTGGAGCCTTCCGGGTCTTTTATGTTGTCCAGCCAGCCCTGCATGGCTTGTTTGAGGTTGTCGTCAATGTCCGTCTCTACGGCTTCGGTGACCAGCTCCGCCAGCAGCTTGCGCTGCTGCAGGGCGCCCAGGAACATGCCGTAGGTGAACTCGGCCGGGTCCTCGAACAGGGAGTTGCCCCAGGTGGGCCCACATCCCTCCGCATTGACACAGTAGGGGATCGACGGTGCACTACCGCCCCAAATGGACGAACAGCCCGTGGCGTTGCCGATCACCATGCGGTCACCGAACATCTGGGTCAGCAGCTTGGCATAGGGCGTTTCGCCGCAGCCGGAGCAGGCACCGGAGAACTCCAAGAGGGGCTGGTAAAACTGGCTGCCCTTGACCGTGTTGCGTTTCATCAGGCCTTCGCGGACCGGCAGGTCGGAGAAATAGTGCTGGTTGGGTACTTGTGTTTCCGTCTGGGTGCTTAAGGGCTGCATGACCAGGGCCGGTTTTTTGGCCGGACAGATGTCGGCACAGTTGCCGCATCCCATGCAGTCTTCGGTAAAGACCTGGATGCGGAACTTGTAATCCTTGAGTTCCTTGCCCAGTGCCTTCTTGGCCGTGAAGCCATCGGGCGCGGCTTTCAGTTCGTCATCGGTGACCAGCGCCGGTCGGATGGCCGCATGGGGGCAGACCATGGCGCACTGGTTGCACTGAATGCAGTTGTCCATGATCCATTCAGGCACATTGATGGCCACGCCGCGCTTTTCATATTGCGTGGTGGCCACGGGAAAAATGCCGTCCGGTGAAAAGGCGCTCACCGGCAGCTTATCCCCCTGTACGGCCAGCATGGGCCGCATAACGTCACTGACCCACTCGGGCTCGTCGGCGGCCGCAGCTGCAGAAATACCCGCATCCGCCCAGCTGGCCGGGTAGTCGACCGCCTCCAGGTGATCCAAGGTTTTATCCACCGCTTCGTTGTTCATGTTGACGATTTTGTCGCCCTTTTTTCCAAACATTTCTTGGATCTGACCTTTCAGGTAGGCGATCGCGTCATCGACGGGAATCACATTGGCCGCTTTGAAAAAAGCGGTCTGCATGATCATGTTGATACGGCCGCCAAGGCCCACCTCACCGGCGATCTTCACCGCGTCGATGGTGTAGAATTTGAGCTTCTTTCTGGCGATGGTTTGCCGCATGGCCGATGGCAGCTTCTCCGTCATCTCATCCACGTTCCAGGGACAGTTGAGCATGAAGGTACCGCCGTCCTTGATACCTTCCAGAACGTCGTAAATATTGACGTAAGCCGGATTGTGGCAGGCGATGTAGTCGGCGCTGTCAATCAGGTAGGTCGATTTGATGGGTGTTTTGCCAAAGCGCAAGTGCGAAATGGTAACGCCACCCGATTTTTTGGAGTCGTAGGCAAAATAGGCCTGGGCATACATGTCGGTATTGTCACCGATGATCTTGATGGCGCTCTTGTTGGCGCCAACGGTACCGTCGGCCCCCAGGCCCCAAAACTTGCACTGGACCGTGCCTTCGGGCGCCACGTCATACCCCGGCTCCACGTCCAGGCTGGTATGGGTAACGTCGTCGGTGATACCCACGGTAAAGTGGTTTTGGGGCACCACACCGTTCATATTGTCGAACACGGCCTTCACCATGGAGGGGGTGAACTCCTTGGAACCCAAGCCATAGCGACCGTTGACGATGCTGGGCATGTCACCTTGCTCCATGAAGGCGGTACACACATCCTGGTAGAGTGGATCGCCCAGGGCCCCTGGCTCTTTGGTGCGGTCGAGAACGGTAATCCGGGCGGCGCTGGCCGGAATCACCGACAGCAGATGCTTGGCGGAGAAAGGACGGAACAGACGCACCTTGACCAGACCAACGGACTCGCCTTGGGCAGTCAAGTGGTCTACCACCTCTTCGATGGTCTCGCAGGAAGACCCCATGGAAACGATGACACGATCGGCATTGGGATCGCCGACATAGTCGAACAGACGGTACTTGCGGCCGGTCAGCACGCCGACCTTTCGCATGTAGTCGGACACAATGTCCGGAACTTCCTGGTAGTAGACATTGGCTGCTTCGCGCCCCTGGAAATAGATGTCCGGATTCTGTGCGGTGCCGCGCAGTTCGGGCGCTTCCGGGTTCACCGCACGGGCGCGAAAGTTTTCCAGGGCCTCCATGTTGACCAATCCGGCCATGTCATCGTAATCGATCATCTCGATTTTCTGGATTTCGTGAGAGGTCCGGAAGCCGTCGAAGAAATGCAGGAAGGGCACACTGGACTCAATGGCTGCCAGGTGGGTCACCAGACCCAAATCCATTACTTCCTGGACCGATGCGGATGCCATCAGGCCGAAACCGGTCTGCCGAACGGCCATGACGTCCTGGTGGTCGCCAAAAATGGAGAGGGCGTGGGCAGCAATCGCACGGGCGGTCACATGCAGGACGCCAGGCAGCAGTTCACCGGACATCTTGTACATGTTGGGAATCATCAGCAACAGTCCCTGGGAGGCCGTGTAGGTGGAAGTCAATGCACCGGCCGCCAGAGAGCCATGAACAG
>JASFFF010000369.1:0-4341 GCA_050124445.1 Desulfosarcina sp. | reverse complement strand
CGATGGGTAGTACCCGGCCCCGCAGGGTGATTTCACCGGTCATGGCCACATCGCGCCGGACCGGTCGCCGGGTCAGGGCCGAGACCAGCGATGTGCACATGGATATGCCGGCCGACGGACCGTCCTTGGGAATCGCGCCCTCGGGGATGTGGATGTGCAGATCCAGTTCTTTGTGGAAATCGCTTTCGATCCCCAGGTTTTCGGCACGCGAGCGTACGAAACTCACCGCCGCCTGGGCGGATTCTTTCATCACGTCACCCAGCTTACCGGTGATATTGAGTTTGCCTTTGCCGGGCATGGTCAGCGTTTCCACGCAAAGCAATTCCCCACCCACCTGAGTCCAGGCCAATCCGGTCACCAAGCCGACCTGGTCCTTCTCCTCGATCTGGCTGATCTTGAAAGGTGGCGGCCCCAGCATCTTGGTGATGGTGGTGGCAGAGATAATGTGCTTTTGGCCTTTTTCCTGGTTGACCACTTTGCGGGCTGTCTTGCGACAGATGGAGGAGATTTCCCGCTCCAGGTTGCGCACCCCGGCTTCACGCGTGTAGCGTTGAATGATCATGTAGATGGATGCCTTGGAAAAAGAGATGTTCTCCGCTTTCAGACCGTTGGCAAGAACTTGCTTGGGGACCAAAAACTCCTTGGCGATGTTGTATTTTTCAATTTCCGTATAACCGGGCAGCCGGATGATTTCCATGCGGTCCTGCAGCGGCAAAGGGATATCCGGAAGCGTGTTGGCCGTGGTGATGAACAGAATCTCCGACAGGTCGTAGTCCATGTCCAGATAATGGTCGTTGAAGCTGTAGTTCTGTTCCGGATCGAGCACCTCCAGCAGGGCCGATGACGGATCGCCCCTGAAGTCCATGCTCATTTTGTCCACTTCGTCCAGGCAAAAGACTGGATTGTTCACCCCCGCCTTTTTCAGAGACTGGATAATTTTTCCAGGCATGGCCCCGATGTAAGTTCGGCGGTGGCCCCGTATCTCAGCTTCGTCCCTGACCCCACCCAAAGAGAGGCGCACGAATTTTCGCCCCGTGGCCCGGGCCACGGATTTGGCCAGGGAGGTCTTGCCCACGCCCGGCGGGCCCACCAGACACAAAATGGGGCCGCGCAGCTTCTTGACCAGGGTCTGAACCGCCAGGTATTCGAGGATGCGTTCCTTTGGTTTTTCCAGGCCGTAGTGGTCTTCATTGAGTATATTTTCAGCCTCGATCAGATCGTGGCGGACGCGGCTGCGATTGAACCACGGCAGGCTGATCATCCAGTCGATGTAGTTTCTCACCACCGTTGCTTCGGCCGACATGGGCGTCATCATCTTGAGTTTCTTGAACTCCTGGCGGGCCTTCTTGTTGGCCTCCTTGGACATGCGTTTGCGCTTAATCTTTCTTTCCAGATCCTTAAGCTCATCGGCCATCTCATCTTCAGCGCCCATCTCTTTCTTGATGGCCCGCATTTGCTCGTTCAGGTAGTAGTTCTTCTGGGTCTTCTCCATCTGCTCCTTGACCCGGCCCTTGATGCGCTGGTCCATCTGGAAAACCTCGATCTCCAGCTTGATCAATTTGACCAGCAGGGCCAAACGCTTGCTCAGGTCAGTGGTTTCCAGAAGTTTCTGCTTGTTTTCGATCTTGAAAGAGAAGTGCGAGGCCACCGAGTCCGCCAGCTTGGACGGATCGGTGATGGCCGAAATTTTGGCCAGTAGCTCTTTGGAGATACTCTTGTTGATGCCGGCATATTCGTTGAAGTCGTCAATCACCGCCCGCATCAGGGCTTCAATTTCGACGGTGTTGCCGGGTTCATCGGGCAACAGCGTCAAATCGACCTCAAAAAACTCAGGGTTGGTCGCATACCGCACGATGCGCGCCCGCTGCTTGCCTTCTATCAAGGCTTTAACGGTACCGTCGGGCAGTCGCAACAGCTGCAGCACCGTTCCGATCACGCCCACATCGCAGATATCTTTTTGGGTGGGATTGTCGACGCCGGCGTTGCGCTGGGTAGCCAGAAAGATGCGCTTGTCCTTGTTCATGGCGCTGGAAAGCGCACTGACCGATTTGTTGCGCCCCACAAAAAGCGGCGCGACCATGTGGGGGAAAACAACAATGTCCCGCAACGGCAAAAGGGGCAGTTTTTCGCTGGAGATTTCCATTTCCTGATTTTTGAAAAATTTGGGGATATTTACCATAATTTAGTACTAACCCTCGATACCCTTTGCATATCCGCAAAACCCGGCCCTGTTGTCGGTCAGGCCTGTTTCTTGGATGGCTCGTATAGCAAAATCGGCTCTTCCTTCTTCAGCACGACCTCTTCGCCGATCACGCACTCTTTGACATCGTCCTTGGAGGGGATGTCATACATGATGTCCAGCATGCATGACTCCAGGATGGCCCGCAGTCCCCGGGCACCGGATTTGCGCTTTAAGGCTTCATCGGCGATGGCCGACAGGGCGCTGTCCGTGAGCCGCAGGTTAACCCCTTCAATTTCGAAAAGCTTTTTGTATTGTTTAATCAACGCATTCTTGGGCTCGGTGAGAATCCGAACCAGGCTGTCGGCGCTGAGTTCATCCAAGGTGGCGATGACCGGCAGGCGGCCGAGGAACTCGGGAATCAGGCCGAACTTGATAAGATCCTCCGGCTGCACCTCGCGCAGGATCTCGCCGAGGCTGCGTTCGGCCTCCTTTTTCACCTTGGCTCCGAATCCCATGAGCTTGCTGCCCATGCGTCGGTTGATGATCTGGTCCAGGCCGTTGAAGGTGCCCCCGCAAATGAAGAGAATGTTGGAGGTGTCCACCTTGACAAAGTCCTGCTGGGGATGCTTGCGTCCCCCCTTGGGCGGTACGCTGGCGGTGGTGCCTTCGATGATCTTGAGCAGGGCCTGCTGCACGCCTTCGCCGGATACGTCCCGGGTGATCGACGGGTTGTCCGACTTGCTGGCAATCTTGTCGATCTCGTCGATGTAGACGATGCCCCGCTTGGCCTTTTCCACATCGTAATCGGCATTTTGCAGCAGTGAAAGGATGATATTTTCAACATCTTCGCCCACATAGCCAGCCTCGGTCAAGCTGGTGGCATCGGCGATGGTGAAGGGCACGTTGAGAAAGCGCGCCAGGGTCTGGGCAAGCAGCGTTTTGCCGCAGCCGGTGGGCCCGATCAACAAGATGTTGCTTTTCTGTATCTCAACCTCTCCGGAATTGAGGGTCGTGTCCAGGCGCTTGTAGTGATTGTAAACCGCCACGGCCAGAATTTTCTTGGCGGCTTCCTGTTCGATCACATAATCGTCCAGCCGGTCCTTGATTTCGTGCGGAATCATCAGGTTTTCAAATTCGCCGGCCTCTTTTTCGTTTTCTTCTTCGATGATCTCGCTGCACAGCTGGATGCATTCGTCGCATATGTATACAGCAGGCCCGGCGATCAGCTTTTTGACCTCTTTCTGATTCTTGCCGCAGAAGGAACAGAACAGATTATCGTTGGGCTCGTCTTTCTTGGCCATGTCATTCCTCCGTATCGCTTAGTTTGTCCAGGTCATCCCGGTCGGTGATGACATGGTCCACGATGCCATAGGCTTTTGCCTCTGCGCCGGACATGAAGTTGTCCCGGTCCGTGTCCTTCTGGACCGCTTCGAAACTCTTGCCGCTGTGGCGAACCAGGATCTCGTTGAGGGCGTCCTTCATGCGCAAAATCTCTTTGGCCTGAATGGCGATGTCCGAGGCCTGGCCTTGGAACCCGCCCATGGGCTGGTGTATCATGATCCGCGAATGGGGCAGCGCATAGCGTTTCTTATCGGCACCGGCTGCCAGCAACAGCGCCCCCATGCTGGCGGCTTGCCCGATGCACACGGTGGTAACGTCCGGTTTGATGTACTGCATGGTGTCGTATACGGCCAAACCCGAGGTAACCACGCCGCCGGGGGAATTGATGTAAAGGTTGATGTCCTTGTCCGGATCTTCGGATTCAAGAAACAGCATCTGGGCGATCAGCAGATTGGCCACATCGTCGTTGATGGCGGTTCCCAAGAAAATGATACGATCCTTCAGGAGCCGCGAATAGATGTCATAAGCCCGCTCCCCCCTGCTGGTTTGGTCGATGACCATCGGAATTAATGCCACGATTGTTTCTCCTTCACACCGGTGTTCAGTATTGGAATGGTTGTGGGTTGTCGGGTGCCGTCCAGCTGCTTGCCATGCCGGGTTGCCGCCAGCGGTGAATGGCTTATTTTTCCGCATCCGAAGCCGCTTTTTCCGGCTCCACCAATTCAATCTCGTTCCTTTCCATTATAAGCTTAATCGCCTGTTTTTCAAGTAAAGCGTGCTTAAAAAGCTCCAGCTTGTCACCGCTGTTTCCATAGATG
>JASFFF010000368.1:0-4347 GCA_050124445.1 Desulfosarcina sp. | reverse complement strand
CAACAATCTTTGAGCGGCACCATCATCCGCCAACCATTCTGTTGGCACGGCTTGCCCCTTGAAATCAGGCCCTTTTCATGTTTGAATGGGTGCGTCAATCGACCCATTGTTGCGCAGATGATCTTAAAATCGCGCTTCAGGCGCTCATTCGCGGTTTTCCAATTTCGTTGGCCAATACCAGCTGATTGAATCCATCGGCGATTATCCTGCAACCAAAGGAGCAGAAATGGTCACCTCCAAGCCCTCCCAATTGCTGCGTCGGTCTTTTATCAAAACCGTGTTGCGTCGCTTGTTTGCACTGATCACAGTTGTTGGACTGGTTTACGGCCTAATTGCCATTGTTTACGCTACCAAAACCATCTTCAAAGTCAAAATGAACTATGCCGTGGTCCTGGAACGATTCGGCGGGATCCGCGAAGCGGTGACCGATGTGGGCTGGCATGCCCGCCTGCCCTACTTTACCCGCATCGAGCAGGAGGTGCCCTTGATGAACCAGACCATGCGGCTGGGCGGCACCCCGGCACCCATGAGAATCATCTCCAAAGGCAATGTCGCCCTTTGGACGTCCGGTGTGCTTACTTACCGCATACGCGACCTGAATACCTGGGCTATCGAGAATCTCACCCCGCTCGAACTGCTGCAGGGAGACTATGACGGCATCGTTAAAGATATTCTTCAAGCCCAACAAATTGACCGCCTGGTGAGCGATCGAGAAACCATCAAGGAGAACATCTTTAGCGCACTCAAATCCCGTCCGATCAATATTGGCGGCCCGACCATCGAAGAGAAATATGGTGTTGAGGTGGTCAGCTTCGTGCTTACGGAGACACGTTTCGGCGACAAGCTGGTCGAGGCATCGGAAGAAAAAAAGCGCCGCGAACTGATTGCCGAAGCGGATAATTACGCCGCCGATCAGGAAGCCAGCCGCATCCGCAAGCTCTACGCGGCCTATCTGTCCGGGATCCAAGATCTACAAAGTGCGCTCGGACGAAAAGACGGTGCCACCGATACCGCACTGCTTCAGTTCCTCACCCAACAGAAATGGGCCACTGCATACGAAAAACAGCAGCAGGGACAAAACACCATCGTCATTCAAAACACCCATGGGAACTCTCCGGCAATTGCCCTTCCCGCTTTCAATGCCGATAACCGACCGGAGGGAGGAGACAATGGGCAGACGACTGACTAGAGAAATTACCTACGTTCGACTGTCGGAGAGCCGGATCCGTGAAATCAAAGATCTGGTGGCCATGTGGCCTCAGGAGACCAAGGCCTTTATGCGCGCCCGCCTTAACCAGTACCGGCCGCCAATGGACTTGCTCAACAACTTGATAGAGGCCTTTCTCTCCTTGTTTTATGATGCGCCTGAAAAGAATTTCAATGTGCTCAAAGATCCCGATATCCTCACCGACTGGCAGAAGCGGTTTGAAATCTCCGGCCACACCAACCCTCAGGAGGCCTGGAACAAGATTTTGGAAAAGGAGGTCTCCGCCAGAGATTACCGCTATCTCCTCTCCCTGCTGGACAAAGAGCTGGTGGACGTACACATCCCCGTCGAACTGCATGGATTGTTTGAAAAGGTTTACCGGGCCCACCTGCGTAAGGAGTACCTCTCGGATCCCAGCGTTCCCAAAGCCTCTCTGCTTCTTTTTGTCGGCCCGTCCGGCAGCGGAAAAACTTCAACGGTGATTCATGCCATCGACCGGATCATCTTCGGCAACGATGTGTTGCCTGAAGTCGACCTGATGCAGAAAAAAGAAGTCTTGCTGGCCGATGAGCCATTCTGGAAAACCATCGAAGAGATCGATCCCACCCTGGCAATTGAAATGTCCCGGCGTAAAAAGGTTAAGTTCTACAAACGGCTTTCCCGTATTCCGATTGTACGCCGCGTCTTTAAAAAAAGAATCGGCAAAAGTCTATCCAAACTCGAGGAACAGGGTATCTGGGTAGACCACGCCATGGTTACCCCCAACGATTTCCAAACGGCCCTGGCCGGAGAGCCCGGCAACTATTTCAAGAAAGCCTTGGGTGATCCGCGAAAAACATCTATCCGTCACATCGAGGAGGCCCACAGCGCCTTCGGCAAGGCCACCGGCCGTGATTCCGGCATCGCCCGACAGCAGCGGACTTTGGTGGACACCTCCAACATTGTCCTCGACGAAATTATCAGCGGCAAGCGCGACTGCCTGCTCATCGCAACCACCGATCAGCCAGAGCGGTTCGATGCTGCCATCTATCGCCGTTTCGTGGAAAAAGGCAGCATTATCAATATCTCCGATTATTGGAGCAATCCAGAGAACCTGAAGGAAGTGGTGCGGCTGGAATTGCTGCGCAATGACATCTTGGTGCTTTCCGATCGCAATGAGAATGCATGCAAATCGGTCACCTGCCTGTTGCCGGAGGAGATGTCGGCAACCGTGGACAAACTCTATTCGATCTTTAAGGAGCGGACCCTCAAGGTGATCCCCTCCTATGTGCGCAAGTTGATTCACTCAATCATCCAGATCAAGGGTGACTTCTCCTCCGATCATCTGGACGATGCCATGCTGGTCAGGAAGGCCTTTGAACTGGTTGCCCAGAATTCGTATGGCGATCTTTATAAAAAGGTGGTCGGCCGCATGGACCGGGACATCAAGTGGGAGGCCTATGTCGGCGGTATCAAGGACATTTTCTCGGAGATGACCAACAACTGCCTTTATTACAATGTCAGCGAGGAAAAAGGCGTGGTGCTCAATGGCCCGCCGGGAAGCGGCAAAACCTTTCTGGTACGCACGTGGCTAAGTGAGAACAATGACGTTCACGACATCGCCACCAGTGCCAGCGCTCTGCAGGATCCTTCCAATCCCGTTGATGGTGCTGTGGACAATTTGGAAAAGGTGTATGACATCGCCAAGATGATCGCCCCGACAGTGGTCTTTTTCGACGAAGGTGATGCGCTGGCGCCCAAGCGCAGCGGCACCGGCAATCCCTCGGACAAACTGACCAATAAATTTTTAAATATCATCGACGGCGAAACCCCGCTGCACAAAGTTTTTACCGCCTTGACCACCAACCGCCTGGACATTCTCGATCCGGCGCTGATCCGTTCCAAGCGGCTCAAGGTGCTGGAGATCAAAGGCATGCTGAGCAAGGGCGACATCATTCAGATCGTTGACAACGCGCTTACCGGCATCCCTCTCTCCAAGGAGTTGACCACCGAGCGCATCGTCGACGCCGCCAAGGGGGTTTGCAACACCCCGGCTGACTACGCCGCTTTTGTGGAGAAAGCCAGGGCCTTGCGAAATACCGAATTCGAGGTGCTGGCGCGCCTGCGGCAAATCCGGCACGAACCAGCCAAAACCCGGGAAAATTTCGTCAAATTCAATTACAAAACCCTGATCGGCATTCTGGATGCCGTTGACGGCCAAAACCAGCTAAAGGCAGCCATTCGGGGTGCTCCCGAGCGCTTTTTGGACCGTTACGAGGAAATACTGGACGTTTTGGCCCCGATCCAGACGGCGGAAAGCTATCCCATGGGTCCCAGCCATCTCAAGTCGGCACGACATGAGATTTCGGAAAGCCCAACCAAGAAAGGCAAGGTGGTGCTGGACGAATTTCTGGAAGCGGAGCTGAGCCAGGAGCCGCAAGTCGGATTTATCATCGGCGTGGGGGCCAATGAAGTTACCGGGGTCCTGCTGCCCATTGCCACCAGCCTCACCTACAGTCTCTCTTCTGAGAAGGTGATGGTCACCGGTGCGGTATCCTCGTCTTCGTCCGCCGGGGCTCAGATGGAGATGGCCGTTCAGATGACCCAACAAAGCGCCCACGAAGCCCTGACCATGGTAAAAAACTATCTTCAGGACATGGATCCCAAGGTCAGTGCCGCGCGGGTGCTGGGCGAGTTTCTCGAAAAATACACCATCCATCACCAACTGTTGTCCGCGTCCTACAGCGTCGGCGGGCCGTCGGCCGGCTATGCCCTGGCCATGAATACCTTGTCAGCGCTGATGCACATCCCTGTTTACCATGACTTCGGCATCACCGGTGCGCCCTGGACCAAAGGGGTCAAGCGCGGCGAGGTCGGCGGTTCGGTCATCATCGGGGGTCAGCGTAAAAAAACGGAAAAGGTGCTCATGTATCTGCGGCGCATGTACATGCCGCTGAAAAACTACCTGGATCTCGAGAACGAATTCCTGGTGAACTACTGGACCCAAGACAAAGACATTTTGGGGGTAACCCATTTCGGCGATCTGGTGCCGGAGGTGATCTGCCTGGATCCGGACTATGAAAAGCTGCTGCAGGAACTGATTACCATCCGCATTCAGTACAAGCTGGACAAACACCAGGGGAAACTTCCCGACGAGGCGG
>JASFFF010000367.1:0-4370 GCA_050124445.1 Desulfosarcina sp. | reverse complement strand
TTGTCGACGGGGTACTTGGCTTCATTCTCGACCAATTTTCGTTCCACTGCCTGAAAAAGATCCACTCTCAGTTCGCGGCAGAGATAAGTGAGATAAATGAAAATGTCGGCCAGTTCGGCTTCAGCCCGCCGGCGATCGGAGGCTGACGGCATGCGGGATGCATCGCTGGTTTGCCACAGGAAAATTTCCTGCAGCTCGGCCACCTCTATCCCCAAGGCCTGGGAGAGGTTTTTGGGTGAATGGAATTGGCCCCAGTCCCGACGGTCTCTAAAGGCGATGATTTTCTGTTCAAGGGCTTTCAGTTGGTCGTTCATTGCGCTAGGCTATTCCTGAAATGAAGGTAATCCATTCACGGTGCGCGGTTAACGCGTTGCTTAGAAATGTCAATGGTAATATCGGATCCTGCCGTGTATGGCAAGAACCAAGGAGGTGATCATGAGCCGGGTGTCTGTCATGCAAGTCGAGGATCGCCATGCCGGTGTTTGCGGTGTACTGACCGCCTTGAACCACAACCCGGTCAACAATAAGGCGGTGCTGATCAAACCCAATTTCAATACGGCGGATCCAGCGCCCGGCTCCACCCATAACGACGCATTGGTGGCGCTGGTCGATCAGCTGTGGGCGATGGGGGCCGCGTCCATCAGCCTGGGCGAACGCAGCTATCCGCCGACCCGACAGGTAATGGAGCAAAAAAGAATTGTTCCACTGTTGGAAAAACGCCAGGTACGGGTCATCGACTTCGATGACCTGCAGCCAGGTGACTGGGTGCACTGTCAGCCGTCCGGTTCGCACTGGCCAAACGGTTTTCGCGTTGCTCGACCAATCCTCGAAGCCGATTGTCTGGTATCCACTGGCTGCCTGAAAACCCACCAGTTTGGCGGGGTCTTTACCCTTTCGCTTAAGCTACACGTGGGGGTGGTTCCCTCTTTTCGAAATGGATTCAGCTATATGCAGGAATTGCATGCTTCTGCGAATCAGCAGGAGATGATCGCCGAGATAAACGCCCCTTTTTCGCCCGACCTGATTGTCATGGACGGTATTGATGCCTTCGTCGACGGCGGACCGGCTACGGGAAAGCGGGTAAGCGGCAACATGGTCTGGGCCAGCACGGATCGCGTGGCTGCGGATGCGGTTGGTGTGGCCATGCTGAAGCATCTGGGTAGCAACCGGACCATCATGGAATCACCTATTTTTGAACAGCGACAGATCAAGCGGGCGGTCGAAATAGGGCTCGGCGTCCAATCCGCCTCCGAGATCGAACTGGTACCCGCGGACGATCAAAGCTGCGGATGTGTTGATGCGTTGGACAAGCTGCTGTCATTTGGATAGCCGGTGGCCCGGTGTGTTTGGCTGAAAAAATGACCTACACCCCTCCGCTGCACCGGTCATTCGATCGCCAGAGGTGCAGTTTTGCATCAACGGGATGCCAACAAATGCGGCCAACAGGCGCTCCCTCCGATTAGTCATTGTTTTTTCATTTTGACAATTGTTCACGGTTGCCCTTAAATAAGGACGCCGATTACAACATGATGTTTTGGAGTAACCGACCATG
The DNA here is from genome assembly GCA_050124445.1 of Desulfosarcina sp. Lineage (GTDB taxonomy): Bacteria > Desulfobacterota > Desulfobacteria > Desulfobacterales > Desulfosarcinaceae > Desulfosarcina. Next base: position 2,818 of record JASFFF010000367.1, on the reverse strand, counting down.
AATACACAAACGCTAATCCTGACGGTCATGGTTTTCTGGCTGATCATGGGCCTGGCTTTTCTATCGGCCTACTCGGAAGTCAAGCGGACGGGCGGGACCCTGGCAGATGCCATGCGCAACAATGAAACCTTTTTCTTTATCATCAGCATCGCCGTGGGACTGATGGTGGTGGCCATAAAGCTGTCCTAATACCGGCAATGGCCGGTCAATAAACGCTATTTTCCAGCCGACCATTTCTTGCGTTCTCCCTCGATCCAATCGATCCGACTCCATAGCCCCTGAAGGATTCGCACCTCTCGGTCACTGAGACCGGTGCGGCCGAACAGTCTCCTAAAAGCGCGCAGGATATGGTCAGGATTTTGGTGATCCAGGTATTCGATCGCCAGCAGTGTTCGGCGCATATGCTGAAACATGTTTTCAACATCGTTGGCCTGCGCCGGTAGCGGGTCGTCGGAAGGGGCGGCTTTTGTATCCATCACCGCCTGATGCAATTCATACAGAAACAGCGTCACTGCATGTGACAAGTTCATGGAGGGATAGCCTTCGTCTGTAGAAATGGTGACGAAAGACTGGCACAGATCCAGTTCACTGGTGTGAAGGCCTCGATCCTCGCGGCCGAAAACAAAGGCGATCCGACTTTCCGAGGGCTGTTTCAGGACTTGAGCCGCGCTCTGTTTTGGGTCGATGCAATTCTCCCGATACTTACCGAATCGTCGCGTGGTACCAAAGGATAGGTGGCAGTCGGCCAATGCCTCCTGCAAGGTGGGAAACACCAGGGCTCGCTTTAAAAGCACGTCGGCGGCGAGCGCCATGCGCCGTGCATCGAGTGATTGATATCCCGCGCATGGGTTCACCAGCCGGAGCTCGGAAAAGCCGAAATTCATCATGGCCCTACATACCGCGCCCACATTGAGCGGCCCTTGGGGTTCTACCAGAACGATGCTGATGTTATGCATGCAATCCGCGTCCATTTTTTTAGGCTGACTTACTCCCACACACCGAAATGCTATTCGAAATCAAGCTGCGTCAGGACCATGGAAAAAACGGATTTCAGATATTCAAGGCTGGACAATGAAGTAAAGTCTCCGGTCACAACGACTGCCCTTTCCGGTCCGCCTGGACATGACGATCTTGCCGATCAAGAGCGCCGTCGGTGCCAGATGATAGCAGAGGTCGAACATGTCCAATAAATACCATGCAACCTGTCAAAAATGAATCGGCATGTCAATTGTTTCAGATGGCCGCCATTTTAGCTTCAACACCCGTTCCACATACCTTGATTTTTCATGCATTAATGATGAGTTGTCAAAATAGGGTTGCAGATTGGCGTGCTTTGCTGCAAAAAAAGGCTAGCGAGGGATGACTTGTTGATAACTGCTTCGAATCAACTCATAACCGAGTGTAAATGGTCGCGGTTGCTACCGGGTGCAACGCAACCACTTCCAACAATAGCCAATCGCCGTCTGCATAACAGATCGGCTTCAACTGCATGGGCGAGCGTTGGCTTAAAAAGGGTGTATGCATTCAACATGAAAACAGCCAAAGATTATATCGTTTTCCCCCTGGATGTCTCCAGTCCGGATGAGGCCCTATCACTGGTTAAGCTGCTGGCCAATGAGATCGGGATATTCAAAGTCGGGCTTGAATTGTTCATCCGTTCGGGTCCCGATCTGGTCCGTTCGATCGGCCGGGCTGGTAGCGCCAACGTGTTCCTGGATCTAAAACTGCACGATATTCCCATGACCGTCCAGCGGGCCATGACTCAGGTGGCGGAACTGGGAGCCTTTTTTGCCACCGTTCACTGCGGAGACAGTCGATCGATGCTGGAGGCCGCTGTGATGGGAGCCGGCGACCGGGTGAAAGTACTCGGGGTGACCGTGTTGACCAGTACCTCTTCACAAGAGATTGCCAAGGCAGGTTATCGCGAACGGTATGCCAACGACCTGCAACAGCTGGTCTTAAAAAAGGCTGCCATGGCAAGGGATGCTGGCTGTGCCGGAATCGTCTGCTCCGGCCACGAAGTTCAGACGATCAAACGGGAATTTGGCGACCCGTTTTTGGCGATAACCCCCGGCATACGGCCAATTGGGCTCGGTGTTGCTGCCGACGACCAGTCCCGTGTGGTTACCCCGGCCCTGGCCATTCGGCGCGGTGCCGATTACCTGGTCATTGGTCGGCCCATTCGGGATGCACACGATCCCAGAGCAGCCGCCCGGGCCGTGGCTGAAGAGATTCAGGATGCGCTCGAGCAATAGCCGCCGTGGCGCTGCCTGGCGACGGTCGTCTTGACATAGATGAAAAAGAAAAGATTCCATCTGATACATAAACTTTCATGGCCTGAGGATACGCGGCAATTCTATTTTCTCAAGCTGCATTTCAAAACAACACTTACATGACTTGATGATTACCATAAGGCTTTATTAGACTCACCTCAAATTACAAAAGTTTTATGTAATTCATTTCACATTTTGAAGTAAATTCTTAACGCATTAATTTCCAAGAAAGCATTCGTAGTTCTATCTTGTTGTTATTCATATATATTTTAATTTCGAGAAAATTTATATAAACTGCACGATATTTGCACCACTCTCGTTGAGGTAAAAAACTAACACAATCAAGAATAAGTCAAACCTGCCGCGAGACAGGGACGGAAAACCACGGGTCTCTTTTATCCTGCTGCATTTTTAAGATTTCAGAATTTGTAATTCCAGAGACAGCCGGGCTACCGAGGGTGACATCGTAAAAGTCACATGAGGAACCCGGCTTTTGTTTTCAATACATTAACAGCCAAGATGAAAGGAGGCATCCATGAAAAGGA
>JASFFF010000366.1:0-4381 GCA_050124445.1 Desulfosarcina sp. | reverse complement strand
CTAAAACCTGGTAAAATCCCTTGTTCTCTTTGCCGATCAAATTCGAGATCGGCACGCGCACATCTTTGAACACAACCTCCGCCGTGTAGGACAGGCTCATGCCCATTTTAGGTCCGACATCGGTTGCGGAAACACCGGGCCGGTCGGCCTCGACAAGGATGACGCTCAACCCCCGGTATGTGGGTTTGGCCTCCGGATCGGTCTGGCAGAGCACACTGTAGCAGCCCGCAAGCGGTCCACCGTTGGTGATGAAAATCTTGGTTCCGTCTATGACCCATTCGTCGCCGTCTTTGACGGCGGTGGTTTCGACGCTGGTGATGTCGGAGCCATGGTCCGGCTCGGTAAAGGCACCGCAGGAGAGAATCTCACCTTCGGCGATCTTTGGAAGCCACTCGGCCTTGAGTTCTTCGCTACCCGCGCGCAGGAGAATCTCCGATGCGAAGTCGGCAAGAATCAAACAGGTGCCAACACTGGAGTCACCCCGGCATAGTTCTTCAGCTACCAATATGTTCTCCATTACTCCCAGCTCCATGCCGGAATACTTTTCAGGAAAATGAATACCGATAAAACCGAGTTCCGCGGCCTTTTTCCACATATCGACCGGATATTCATGTTTTTCAACCAGTTCTTGAATAACGTCTTTTTTGAACTCTCCTTTAACGAATTCCCTGACCGCCTTCTGAATCTCTTTTTGTTCTCTATTCAATTCGAATTCCATGAGTACCCCCTTTTTATTGGTCGATATACCGCCATAATCCTGCGACAATCTGGTCTATATTGGTAATTTATTTTAAGAATTCTGATACGGTTTCGATAAATTCGGCCAGCAGTTTACGGCTGACCACAAAGATGTGTCCGATATTTTTTTCTACCGTCTGATTCATTCCTCCCGGTGGGTTTTCCAGATGATTATTAGGTGTCTGGCCCCAAATCTCGCTGGCCACACAGGCACCACCGGGCGAGATCATGTCCCGCGTACCACGATAGTCCATAATGGTGACCCCCGCATCGGTGAGAAGATCCATACGGACGGGCTGGCCATCTAATTCCGGCACCGACGACGGGAGGCCAAATTTACCGCGGTAAATTTGATTTTCCAAAAAGATTCGCTGGATCCACTCTTTGTGTGCTCGGGCGGGGAACATACGTCCGTGGGAAAGCCAGAAGAAAAATGGCGCGCTATCTCCGATCGCACCCTCGTCCAATGCACGGTGATAAAAACCGCTGGCCACATGATATTGAACCCCCATTTGAGTCTGGTTCATGCCGGATTCGATCACCTGTACCGGAATATTGACATCGCCGAAGAGATCTTCCATCAGCCGAGCGTCATGGCCCTGCCGGATGATCTCCAGGACTGGGGCATAGCCACTGTCGCCATCGTCGATGTTCACCGGTGAAGCCATGAGAACGACTTTGTGAATGTCCATGGCCTCGCCGCGGGCCATACGTTCTTCAGCTCGGCGGGCCAGATAGGGTAGGATGAGCGTGCCACCCATGCAGTAAGCCATGACGCAAATTTCCTGGCCCGGATGCCGTTGGGCAATAATCTCGAGATTTTTATCATGCAAGGACTTGCCGTAAAATTCTAAACCCAGCTTGCTCTCCTCATAGCCCGGGTCGCCGTTGTCGACCAGATAGACCGTAAAGCCTTGCTGATGCATCCCTTGGATCACCGACTTGCCATCAGCCAGATCGTATATCTCGGGACGATTGACCAGCGGGGAAGGCAAATAGAGGATTTTGCCATTGGACACGATCCCATCCGGTAGCGCGTAGCATCTCAATCTGGCGGCATACTGGTTGGCCTCGGCCACGATCTCATAGGAGGCGCAACCAATCGTTCCACCGGTCAGCCGCTCGGAGAACGCCTTGATGTCGAAGGCATCCGCAGCATACAGGTTCTCCAGGCGGGTTTGAATCTCCCCAAGGTATTGCTTACGATCAAAATCTTTTCTTTTTTTAGATTTAAACGGGAGTGCTTCCTGATCCAGGGTTTTTTGCGTAATCACCATCAGCAGGCATTTTAAAAGATCTTTCAGAGCCTTCAAACGAGTCAGCCCACGGCTGTGATAACTCTGTTCGAGCATGGCGAACTCACGCATGCTGTTTTTCAGAAAATTCACACCCTGCTCGCTGGCAGCATAATCCCTGGCTTTGGCAGCATCTAATTTGCCATTGCGCATAAAGAGACCGCAGCGCTCGTGAAGCAGGCGGGCATAGGTCTGTTCGATCCACTCGTTCTGCTCGATAAACAGATCCGGACCCTGACCAGTGGCCCCCAAAATACGGGCCAAGGTTTCTGCCGGTTGGGCAACCCAGGTCTCCAGGAAGCTTTTCTGCATAGCGGCAACAAGGGACAGCGGCCCTAAGAGCAATCCCTGCTCTGCGATTTTGCCTAAAAATCGCTTGTATTTGTATATCGCTTTTACCTGCCGGGCGACAATCTCGCTCTTCCACAGGACTGCCGTGCTGTAGCCTTCTTTGTTGTCCGCCGGCGAGGGACCAATGACGGCGAGCAGATCGTCAGGGTTAATGGTGGATGCGGGTTTGGGTTCTTCAGACATTCTGGCCTCCTGTTAAAATCAAGGCTGTCAAGAAGCTTTGGGCGGACTGAGCATCGCTTCGCCTGCCAACACCTGTTTTCCCTCCTGGTTGATACAGCTTAGATTCATGGTGACACGGTGCTTGGTTTTGTCGATTTCAGCGACTTCCGCCTGGGCCGTGATGGTGTCTCCGATAGGCACCGGCGCGAGAAACTTGAGCGTCACTGAGATGAAGATCGTTCCCGGACCGGGCAACTGATTGGCTAAAACAGCTGAGAGAAACCCTGCGCTTAGCAGGCCATGTGCAATCCGCGTTTTGAAGAAGGTTTTACTGGCATAGTGTTCGTTGACATGGGCTGGATTAAAATCACCGCTGATCCCAGCAAACAGATAGACATCCGTTTCTGAAACCGTCTTGCTGAATTGAGCCGTTTGCCCCACCTGGAGTTGGTCTATGGTCTTGCCGATCATGGCTGAATTCCTTTTCACTTTTGCGGGTAAAGGTATATTTTGCCGCACTGCTTGCTGACCTGAACGTCGAACGCCTCGCCGGCACGCGACATGGGAAACTCGTGGGTGACCATAACGTCAATGCCGTGCTGGACATCCTTGTCTAACAATGAGCGCACGAGACCCTCACGATCTTGGGCTCGCACGTCGTGCTGCCCCATCAGGCAATGGGAAGGATCAATGACGTCGTGCAGTGGACTTAGCTTGATGCGCGCACCCGGTGTATGCCCGCTGAAGTTGACCGTCCCGTAGATGCGCGTGGCGGCCATGAGTTTTTCCTGGTAGTAGGTGACACCCGAGCCGTCCACGGCGTGGTCCACCCCCTGGCCTTCATAAGTCAGGGCCTGTACCTGGTCGAGCCAATCATCGTCATCGGGGTTGACGAAATGTTCCACACCCATCTTGACAAGCATGGCTTTGCGATGAGGATTGCGGATCAGGGCGATCACCGTGGCGTTGCGATAGAGGGCACTGATGATGTGGCCCATGGCGATGAAGCCGACCCCGCCGACCAGAACCGTGTGCCCCGCCTTGACGTTCATCAGCTCCTGGTTGCTGAACCCGACGCCGTAGGAGCAGTTGCAGGCGGCGGCGTAACGGAAATCCACCGCATCGGGGATGCGGTATAGATTGGCTTCCGGAGCGATGCGGTACTGCGCCATGGCAAAACCGCCGGAAGGGCTATCGTTGCGGTGTTCGATGCCTTTCATGGCCGATCGTTCCACACCGTGGATGTCCGGGTTGTTGGCTTGGCAGTAGGTTGGTGAGAGGCCGTTGCGGCAGGCATGGCACTGGCCGCAGTGATCCCCCTGGAAGATGATTACCCGATCGCCCACCTTGAAGTTGGATCCGGGCAGCACATCGGCCACGGTTCCGACACTCTCGTGACCCAGATGCGTGGGATCGTCATGAAACTCGAAATCGTGGGCCGCCCAGATGCGGGTTCCCTCAAGACATATGGGCGCGATCTCGTTTTTGACAATGGCGTACCCGGATTTAATCGTCGGGTAAGGGCGCTCGACCAGTTGGAATTTTCCCGGCTCCGGGATCGTGAGAATCACATTGGAGCTGTTCATAATGGACTCCTTCAAGCAATGGGATTAAACCAAAGACTATTGTGAGTATTTTCCTGCCTCGGCCTCACTGTTGAAAAGAGGCCTGAAGCCGTCGATAGAATATGATTCGCCACTTGCTTTGGAGGAAATCGCTTTGAGCAGGCAGGCATGGCAATCCCGGCTCATGGGTGTGAATAGCACCACCAAAGCGCTTAGAGCCAGCGGAATCGAGGACCCCAGGGCAAACAGATATTTGATTCCGTTGGCGAT
>JASFFF010000365.1:0-4395 GCA_050124445.1 Desulfosarcina sp. | reverse complement strand
GAACTTCTGCCGCGACATGCGCCGGTCGTTGTCGGGCAGATTCTCCCAAATAATTTGGCGCGGTTCATCGTCGGCCATGGCGGACAGGGTGGCCAGGGTATTGATCACGGAGCGCTTGCCCGTGAACTTGCCCAACTTGGTCTCCACCAAAATGATGGCGGTGATCACCTCCTTGTCCACCCCGTAGGCCTGCTGGGCCGCATCCAGGGCCTTTTGATGGGTCTGCATATAATTTTGGGCCAATGTGATGTTAGTCTTACGGGTAAACTGCTTGTAGTTCAGTTTGGCCTCGTTGTGCATGAAATAGGCACTGACGCCCCCTTCTTCGAAGCTGACCCGCGGGCTGGAAAAAATGGCTTTGACGCGCTGGCTGTCGAAGCCATCTGCAATCAGGCGTTCTTCAAGGTTTTGAAATGGGGGTGGCGCATCGGTGGCGCGGACCGACGGCGCCAGGGCCAATGGCAAGGTGAAGGCAACGATGACCAGGCAGCAGGCAGCCAAGCGCCGATTTCTGCTTTGTCTTATATTTTCAAGCACAACCTTAATCTCCTATACGAAAAGCCGTCCCACCCACCGACGAGGAGGGTTCGACGGACGATTGGTCAAGGGCAATGGTCTCCCGGCGGCGGTGGGAAAATCCGCACACTTCCCGGTAGCCGGCAACTCGCAGCAGTTGCCCGGCCCGGTCGAAATCCCTGCCCACGTGTTCCGGCAAATGGGCATCGGACCCAAGAACCACCGGTATCCCCAGCGCGGCGCAGTGGCCGAGCAGTTCCGGGGAGGGGAACGCCTCTTCTACGGGGCAGTGCCACCCGCTGGTGTTCAGTTCCACGGCCAGGTCCTTTTGACGGACCCTGGTCAACAGATCCGCAAACTTGCTGACCACCCTCGCCGACGGCCGCCGGCCGTACTTTTTGGGCAGATCCAAATGACATATCACATCAAAGTAATCATAATCCAGCATTGATTCCAGGGCCGCCAGGTAGGCCGAGTAGACCTTGTCGGCGCGAATGCCACCCCGGGCCCACCTCGAGCGCCGCGAGACCACATCCTCGCCGTCGAGAAAATGTATCGAACTGCCCACCACATCCAGATCGACCGCATCCAGCAGCTCGATGCAACGATCCACGTGGCGGGGTGAAAAGTCGACCTCCAGCCCCACGCGAACACAGATCCGATCCGCATACTGTCGGGCCAGCCGGCGGGCGTCATCCACATACCCGGCCAATTCCCCCGGAGCCATGGCGTTGTGACGCCCGGCCGCCTGCAAGGTCAAGTGGTCCAGAAAGCAGATGGTCGTGAGGCCGTTGCTCACCGCCGCCTGAACGTAGGCCTCCATGCTGCCGGCGGCGTGGTTGCAGAGGCTGGTGTGGACATGGTTGTCATGCATTGGCTGATCATATCTCTTCTTACCTTGCAATGGTTCACAATGGCGGCACCCTTCCATGCCTTTAAGATGAAAGCCTCCGAAGCATGCAAGGTTCAGGTCATAGATCATGGTACGCACCGATTGACACGCGGGCCAGTCTTCTGTCACTCGTAGCGCCTTGGTGAATATTTGCATCGTGGGCGGGACCGCCAACCGGACGCCTTGCACATAATCTTACCAGGAAGAACCGAATCGCAAGCACCAAATCGAAAATAACTTCCAACAACATGAAAATAATTACCATTCATTGCCATTTGGATGTCCTCAGAAAGGATTCGATGGGCGTTTTCACACCAACGCAGCCAAGCCTAAATTAATGGTTCGTTATCCGGCTTTCACCGATTATTTGCTGTTTTTCTTTTGTTTTGAATTAAAAAGTGGGTATGATCGACAACCATGGCACGCAAAAACGCAAAAACACGGTTCGTCTGCCAGGCCTGCGGCTACGAATCGGCCAGGTGGATGGGCCGCTGCACCGAGTGCGGTGCCTGGGACACCTTCGCCGAAGAGGTGCGGCGGCCGGCGAAAACCGGCAGCAAAGCCATGGCCGCCACAGGCAACCGGCCGGTGCCCATCGACGCCGTCGACATTGTCGACGAAAAACGTCAATCCACTGGCATCGATGAGTTCGACCGGGTGTTGGGCGGTGGCCTGGTAACCGGCACCCTGGTGCTCATCGGCGGCGACCCCGGCATCGGCAAATCCACCTTGATGCTTCAGGTCCTGCACGGCATCGCCACCACCGGCCGAAAGGTGCTTTACGTTTCCGGCGAGGAATCGGTACGCCAACTGCGCCTGCGCAGCCGTCGCCTGGAAACGGTGTCGCCCAACCTGCTGGTGGTATCGGAAATCGACATCGATGCCATACTGTCCATGGTGGAGACCGAACAGCCCGATGTGCTGGTGGTGGATTCGATCCAGACCGTGTACAGCCCGGAGATCACCTCGGCACCGGGCAGCGTCAGCCAGGTGCGCGAGTCTGCCATGCGCCTGATGCTCATGGCCAAGCACACCGGCGTTGCCACCTTTTTGGTAGGCCACGTGACCAAGGAGGGCGCCATTGCCGGCCCCCGCCTGCTGGAGCACATGGTGGATACGGTGCTCTATTTCGAAGGCGACCGCAACCACGTCTTCCGCATCCTGCGGGCGGTGAAAAACCGCTTTGGCTCCACCAACGAGATCGGCGTCTTCGAAATGAAAGAACGTGGACTGCAACAGGTGACCAACCCGTCGGCCGTCTTCCTGTCCGAACGTCCGGACAATGCCCCCGGGTCCGTGGTGACGGCCAGCATGGAGGGCACCCGCCCCATTCTGGTCGAACTGCAGGCCCTGGCATCCAGCACCAGTTTGGGTACGCCCCGACGCACCATCTTGGGGCTGGACCACAACCGCGTGGCCCTGCTGGTAGCAGTGATGGAAAAACAGCTGGGCATGCACCTGATGGGGCACGACATCTTCATGAACGTGGCCGGCGGCGTCAAAATCATGGAGCCGGCCGTGGATATGGGCATCGTCTCGGCCATCGCATCCAGCTTTCTGGACCGGCCCATCCGCAGGGATACCCTGGTAATCGGTGAAGTCGGGCTGGCCGGCGAGGTAAGGGCCGTGGGCAATGTGGATATCCGCATCTCTGAGGCCAGGAAAATGGGTTTTTCACGCATCGTGGGGCCGTCGGGCAGCCTCAAGCGCTTGCCAAATTCCAAACAGATCACCCTGGGTGGGGTGGACAGCGTCGGCGCGGCCGTCGAGCTGCTGTTCTGACAACGCTGCACATATCGGCCGCACCACAGCCGTGATCATGCCAACACATCCATAATATTGGGTATTGCCCTTCTTCCAGCCCGGTGATCCAGCTTGACTTGAATGGGCCGAACCGATATGAAGCGATCCAACCGCAAAAAAAGCCCGTGGGCGGACCACTATACCCGTCAAGCCAAGCGAGACCGTTTCGCTGCCCGGTCGGTCTACAAGCTCCAGGAGATCCAAAAAAAATACCGCATCATCAAGCGCGGGGAACGGATTTTGGACCTGGGCTGCGCACCGGGTTCGTGGCTGCAGTATGCCGCCCAGACAGCCGGTCCGCAAGGTCTGCTGGTGGGTATCGATCTGACGCCGGTGACCATCGGGCTTGCGGACAATGTGACCGTGATCACCGGTGACGTGGCCGACATCGACAGCCACCTGGCAAAACTGGGCCAATCGCGCTTCGATGTGGTGCTCAGTGACATGGCGCCGGCCACCACGGGCAACCGGCACGTGGATGAAGCCCGCTCCATGGGTCTGTGCGAAGCGGCCCTCAGCATTGCCCAAACAACCCTGGTGCCCGGAGGCAATTTCGTGTGCAAACTATTCCAGGGCGGCGATTACAAAGCCTTCGCCGATGCGGTCAAGACTCACTTCAACCGCCAGGTGGCATTTCGGCCCAAGAGTACGCGCAAGGCCAGCCGGGAGGTGTATGTCATCGGGCTGGGACGGATAAGAGATGAGGGATGACAAGAAATAAACAGGTCGTTGTGGGCTGCCAATCGACCAATTCACCCAATTAGAAAGGCGCTTCCTTAAATTCCCTTGAATCCATACCCGCAGAATTGTAAATATGATGCATGGCCTTCTCAATATTGGAATCGGCAGAATTTTCAGAATTATATATTAGCGAACCGGTAAACCGCTTCATTTCAGATGATTTTGTAAAACGCGCCGGGATCAAGGATTGAGGCCTATAAATGACACTTTGCAGTGACGGGGCTAAAGCGCGACACAGATATCGCGCTTCTTGTAAAGCCGTGGCGCACAACAGGAGAAATTAATGTCAGGACACAGCAAATGGTCGACCATCAAACACCGCAAGGGCGCCCAGGATGCCAAGCGGGGCAAAATCTTCACCAAGCTGATCAAGGAGATCACCGTGGCTGCGCGCACGGGCGGCGGCGATATAGATGCCAATCCGCGGCTGCGCACGGCCGTGG
>JASFFF010000364.1:0-4410 GCA_050124445.1 Desulfosarcina sp. | reverse complement strand
TATTTAAACGCCAACCACCACCTCGCCAGCCCAGCTGGAGAATTTATCAGGAGCACCTTCGAAGGCAGTATCTGCCATCCCGGCGCACCAAGCTGCAGCGAGGCGGACCGTGGATGATCGTTGCGCTGGTGCTGCTGGTTTTTTCTGGCAGTTGGTGGGTGCTGACTGCAGGCATCAATGAAGATAAGAGTTCCCCGGTCTCCAAGCCAGCCGCATCACCGCCGGACCAGGAACCGATGCTGGTCCCCAAAACGGATGTCCGCATCCTCTTGGGCAATACCCGGTTGACCAATCCGGACACCCATCGCCATGTGGTGACCTTTGACGGCCGCCCCTATCAGGTGGATGTCAGCTTGGATGTGGGCCTGCAGCAATATCTGCTCAAACGCATGGACCGGATCAATTCACGCTTTATCGGCATCGTGGCCATGGCGCCAGATACCGGACGCCTGATGGCTTTGGCCGGATTCAATAAAATCGATCCCGACCAAAATCCGTGCCTGGTGGCGGAATACCCGGCTGCCAGCCTTTTCAAAATCGTGACCGCAGCCGCAGCAGCCGAGGAAAACGGGTATACGGCCGGCACCCGCTTCACCTTCAACGGCTACAAACACACCTTGTACAAAAGCCAACTGAAGGACAGGACCAATCGCTATACCAATTCCATCTCGTTCAAGGATTCATTTGCCCAGTCTGTCAATCCAGTATTCGGAAAAATCGGCGCCCTGTACCTGGACCGCCAGGCCCTGGCGCGTTACGGGGACGCATTTTCGTTTAATCGAAAAATCGCTTTTGAACTGCCCTGGCCCACCAGCCGGTTGACGGTCAAGGACGATTCCTATCACCGGGCGGAAATTGCCAGCGGTTTCAACCGGCAAACAACCCTTTCGCCCCTTCACGGGGCGGTTATCGTTTCGGCGGTGGTCAACGGCGGAATGCCGGTGGAGCCAACGCTGGTGGATCGAATCGTGGACGATGCCGGCACACCGGTTTATCGCACCCAACCCCGCTTTATGAAAGCCGCCGTGTCCAGGCACACCGCCGATGTATTGCATCAACTAATGGCTGCCACCGTCGTATCGGGCACAGCCAGAAAAATATTCCGCGGCCATCGCCGCAACAAGGTGCTCTCGCGCCTGAAACTGGGTGGAAAAACCGGCTCCATCTTCAATCGTGCCCATGATGCCCGCTTTGACTGGTTTGTGGGATTTGCTTCGGAAAAAAAAGGTTCCGAAAAAATGGTGGTTTCAGTTATGGTGGCCCACGAAGAATATATTGGCATCCGAGCCGGACAATACGCCCGTATGGCCATCGAACATTATTTTAAGAACTATTTTGCCCAAAAGGCCCGGGCCGACAAGGATTCCAGCTGAACGGAAACGACGGTGTGGGCCATCGGATAGGGTTACAAACAAAAAAGGAGCGGTTACATGCCCGGTTTTGAAATATTCGGCGACGAAGAACGCCAACAGGTAAACGATGTGCTGGAGACGGGTGTCCTGTTTCGTTATGGCTTCGAGGGGGTCCGCAAGGGCCATTGGAAAGCCAAAACGTTTGAAAAAGAGCTGGCCGAGCGTCTGGGGGTAACCTACGCCCATCTTTGCTCCAGCGGCACCGCAGCCCTATCGACGGCCATGGCCGCCTGTGGCGTCGGTGCCGGCGACGAGGTGATCGTGCCTCCATTTACCTTCGTGGCCACCATCGAGGCCATCCTCATGGCCGGGGCGATACCGGTGTTTGCCGACATTGACGAAACCGTGTGTCTATCTCCCGAAGGAATCGAAGCGGCCTTGAGTCCAGCGACCAAAGCCGTCATTCCGGTACATATGTGCGGTGCCATGGCGCGCATCGATGAAATCAAGGCCATGGCTGAGAAAAATGGGCTGATCATCCTGGAAGATGCCTGCCAGAGCATCGGCGCCACTTATCGGGGTAAGGCCCTGGGCGGCTTCGGCAAGGCCGGATGCTTCTCTTTCGACCCGGTCAAGACCATCACCTGTGGTGAAGGCGGGGCGATCGTCACCGACGATCGGGATATTTACGTCACCGCCGACGCCTATGCCGACCATGGGCACGATCATATCGGCAACGACCGGGGTGCCGAAGACCATCTGATCATCGGCGCCAATTATCGCATCAGTGAACTCAACGCGGCTGTGGGACTGGCCCAATTGAGGAAGCTGGACTGGATTCTAGACATCCAACGGCGCAACAAATCGGCGCTCAAGTCGGCCATGCAGGCCATCCCCGGAATCGCCTTCCGTCAACTACCGGATCCGGATGGTGACTCTGCCACCTTCCTCACGTTCTTCATGCCTGATCTGGAACGCGCCCGCCAGGCAGTCAAAGCCCTGGGCGAAGCCGGTGTGGACGGATGCTTCCACTGGTTTGACAACAACTGGCACTATATTCGTAAATGGGACCATTTCCATAATCTGAAGGCCTCGGCATGCCTGGCGGTTCAGACAATGGACAATTGCCCGGATTACCGTGCCATCTCCTTGCCGGCTTCCGATGCAATCATGCAGCGGGCCATCTCCATGCAAATCAAGCTGGGCTGGACCGAAGACCAATTGCAGCAGCGCATCGATGCAACCGTCAGCACGCTGAAAGCCATGGGCGCATAGGATCAGCCGCAGGGGTGCTGCCTTGTGACGACGGATGACGCGTTACGCAGATAGGGGCCTTTTTACACAACCGTCAATACTTGACCCCGCAAAGGCTTCTGGTATGCTCTTCTTGCCTGCAAGGACTATAAATTCAGACAAAGGAATAAAGCATGTTTCGAAATTTTAAAATGGTCTCCAAAGTGGTCTTCGGCCGCGGTTGTTTCGCTCAGCTGGGGGACATCCTCAACCAGCAGCGTCAAAGCAACCACGCAGTGATGGTTTTTTTGGTGGACGACGTTTTCGAAGACGACGCCTTGAAAAACCGTCTGCCAGTGAATACCAACGATCTGATTATCTGGGTCAATGTGGACGATGAACCCAAAACCAGCTACGTCGACCAGCTGACCACCCAGATCAAGAAAGCGATGGTCGACAAGCATGACCGCCGTCCCTCGGGAGTAGTCGGCATCGGCGGCGGCAGTACCATGGATCTGGCCAAGGCGGTGTCACTAATGCTCACCAACGAGGGATCCTCCGCCGACTACCAGGGCTGGGACCTGATCAACCACCCAGCTGTTTACCATGTCGCCGTCCCCACCCTGTCAGGCACCGGGGCCGAGGTGTCCCGCACCACGGTGTTGACCGGCCCTGAGAAGAAACTGGGAATCAATTCCGACCACACCGTTTTCGACCAGATCGTACTGGATCCGGAGATGATTGCCGGTGCGCCCAACCCACAGCGGTTCTATACCGGCATGGACTGCTACATCCACTGCGTGGAGTCGTTGGAGGGCACCTATCTCAATGCCTTCTCCCAAGCATATGGGGAAAAGGCCATGGATCTGTGTCGGGAGGTGTTCCTGGGCGACCCCGAGGATGCCGACGACAAGCTGATGATGGCCTCTTATTGCGGAGGCATGAGCATCGCCTACTCCCAGGTGGGCATCTGCCATGCACTTTCCTACGGCCTCTCCTTCGTGCTGGGCCTGCACCACGGCATCGGCAATTGCGTGGCCTTCGATCAATTGGAGGACTACTACCCGAAAGGCGTCAGAGAATTCAGGCAGATGATGGACCGCCAGGGCATCGATCTGCCGCGTAATCTGGTGGCCGGAATCAGCGACGCCCAAATGGCGACCATGGTCGATGTGGCCTTGGTGCTGGAACCGCTGTGGGAAAACGCATTGGGCAGCGATTGGAAAGCCATCATGACCCGCGAAAAAATCCATGAATTGTACCTAACCATGTAGGATTGAGACAATGATGAATCGATACCGTTTACACTCACGACTGAGGCGCAGCATTGAACAGGTGCAGAATCTTGGACGCCGGACCCGCGACCGGCTTTCCCGGCGGCCTGGCTTCCATTGGGGTCGCCATCCGGCAACAGTGGTGGGACCGGCAGTGATCGTGTTTCCCTGCTTACCCAACCGATTGTCCTGCGGTTTGGCTGGTATCATCGCCGTTAAAGGAAGAACCGATCAGCCGGCGCTCCCTGACCTGTCCGCCTTGTCAGCGCTGGTCGACTCGGCCGATGCCAAAGGCCTGGAAAGCCTGTCGAAGCAGACAGCGGCCATCGATAACCAGTACTTGGGCGGCCGGCAGACCCAGGAGACCCTGCTAGCCGAGATCCGTTTGCTCAAACAGGACGCACCCTTCTTGGCCCTGTTCAAAAAGCCGACCGCTCAGCAAACCATTTCCGGGCTATCCGCAAAACTGACAGTGGTTCGTGATCGGGAGGAGACGCTGCTGTCCAATTTGATGGGCAGTCTCGAAACACGGGCGGTGGACATCATTGCCC
>JASFFF010000363.1:0-4435 GCA_050124445.1 Desulfosarcina sp. | reverse complement strand
AACCATCCGCTTCTTTTCTGCGTCCTCCCAGCGCAGTTTGGACCACGTGCATGAAGCCGTGATTCTGCCGGCCAGGGAGGTGACCCTGGAAAAATCCCGCCTGGACGAGATCGTCGGCCGCTTCCGAGCGCGCGCACTGGAACAGGAGCTGCCGCGCACCACGATGCGGGATATGGTGCAGCGCATCAAGGAACAAGGCGTGTTTCCGGGCCTCGAAAGCTTGACGCCGCTGATCTACGAGCGCATGGACGCCCTGTTCGACTACCTGCCGGACGATACGGTGATACTGGTCGACAATCCGACGGATCTCGCCCGGGCCGCCGAAAAAAGCGCCCAACAGGCCCACGGCAACTACATCAAGGCCCGCGACGACAGGCGCCTGTGCGTGGAACCGGAGGACCTGTTTCTCGAGTGGCAACAGATCCGCGCCATCCTCGACCGACGCGAATCGGTTTCCATGATTCCGCTGGCGATCACCGCCAACCATGGACAACCGACGATAAACGCTCACATCAACGACAACGGCGACCTGGTACTGGCTCTGGAACAGGCCAGGCGAACCGACCAACCGGCCCGCCCCCTGATCGAATGGTTGAACGCGCGCAAGGAATCCGGCGACACGGTGGTGGTGACCTGCGAAACCAAACGCCAGATCGACCGGCTGGCATCCATCCTGGCGCCCTACGACATCCAGGCGCAGTGCGACCAGCCCTTCCCTCGCCTGCGCCTACCGGGCCGCGTCCACATCTGCCGCGGTCAACTGAGATCCGGTTTTCACTGGCCCGGGGATGGATTGGCCGTGGTCTCGGAAGCCGAGGTGTTCGGCACGCCGGTCAAACGCGCCCGGCAAAAGCCGACATCCGTTCGCGGCGAACTGCTGGCCGTCACCGATCTTAAGCAGGGCGACCTGGTGGTCCACGACGATCATGGCATCGGCCGCTATGAGGCCCTGGTCAAACTGGCGCTTGAGGGCACGGTCAACGATTTTCTGCTGATCGTCTATCGGGACGACGACCGGCTCTATCTGCCGGTGGATCGCATGGGGCTGATCCAGAAGTACATGGGCGTTGAGGGTATGCAACCGCCCCTGGACAAGATGGGTGGCCGTTCCTGGGAGCGGGCCAAGGATAAGGTCAGGCAGTCGGCGCAAAAGATCGCCGGTGAGTTGCTCCAGATCTATGCCCAGCGCAAGGTCAATACCGGCCACGGTTATGGTGCCGCCGACCGCGACTTCGACGATTTCGTGGCCGCCTTTCCCTACGAAGAGACCCCCGACCAGTTCAAGGCCATCGGCGACGTTCTCGCCGATATGCGCGAGCCGACGCCCATGGATCGCCTGGTATGCGGCGATGTGGGCTATGGCAAGACCGAAGTGGCCCTCAGGGCATCCTTTCTAGCGGTCAGCGAAGCCAAGCAGGTGGCCATGCTGGTACCGACAACCGTATTGGCCGAACAGCATTTTGCCACCTTCAATCGACGGTTCGATGCCTATCCGGTCGAGGTGGTCTGCCTGAGCCGCTTCCGCTCGAAAGCCGAGCAGCGCCGCATTGTCGACGGGATCAAAAAGGGCACGGTGGACATCGTTATCGGCACCCACCGGTTGCTGCAGAAGGATATCGCCTTCGCCGACCTGGGATTGTTCATCATCGATGAGGAACAACGCTTCGGCGTGCGGCACAAGGAAAAACTCAAACGGCTGCGAACAACGGTGGATGTGCTGGCGCTCACAGCCACCCCCATCCCCCGGACCCTGCACCTCTCAATGATGGGCATCCGGGACATCAGCATCATCTCCACACCGCCTGAGCATCGTCGCGCCATTGTCAGCTATGTGTGCGAATTCGACGACCTTGTGGTCAGCGAGGCCATTCGCAGCGAACTGGCCCGCGGCGGACAGATCTTTTTTGTGCACAACAACATCAACACCATCGCGTCCATGGCCGCACATTTGAAGGCCCAGGTACCCGAGGTGCGCCTGGCCGTGGCCCACGGAAGAATGGGCGAAGACAACCTTGAACAGGTGATGATGCGCTTCATGCAGCGCGAGGTGGATATGCTGGTGTGCACCACGATCATTGAATCGGGAATTGATGTGGCCACGGCCAACACCATTCTGGTCAACCGAGCCGACCGTTTCGGACTGTCTCAGATCTATCAACTGCGTGGCCGGGTCGGCCGCTCGGACGAGCAGGCCTATGCCTACCTGTTCATTCCGGAGGAGAGTCGCCTGGGAACCGATGCCCAAAAGCGCCTCAAGGTGCTGATGGAGCACAGCGACTTGGGATCGGGCTTCCAGATTGCCATGAATGACCTGAAAATACGCGGCGGCGGTGCCATTTTAGGTGCATCCCAGTCCGGCCATATCGCTGCCGTGGGATATGACATGTTCCTCAAACTCATGGAAGAGGCCGTCGCCCAACTCAAGGGCGAGCCTCGAGTTGAGGGGCTGGAGCCGGAGATCAACCTGCCCATGTCCGCCCATGTGCCCGAGGACTATGTGGCCGACATCGATCAGCGCCTGTCCATCTACCGTCGTCTGGCCAAGATGCGCAATCTCAAGGAGATTGCCGAGATGAAGCTGGAACTGGCCGATCGCTTCGGACCGCTGCCCGAGGAAACGGAAAATCTGCTGCTGAAAATCATGCTTCGGCTGCTGTCACTGCGGGCCGGCGTCAAACGGCTGGACCTGGTCGGTCGGCAGCTTGTTCTGGCCTTCAGCGAAGCCCACCAGCAACGGCCTTTGGGAATTGTGACCATGATTACGGCCGGCAGCCCATCATACCAATTCACTCCGGACCATTTGTTCAAAGCCAGCCTGGCCAAGGCGCCACCTCGGGCAATGCTGGCCCAGACCAAAAACATCTTGATCGAAATAGCGCAACATGTTAACTCCTGAACGCCTATGAGAAAAATATTTAGAAAGTTTGCAGTAAGTTATACACTAGTTAAGTCCTCAATGGCACCAATCGGACCATCCGGTGCCATCCACGTGTGCCGTTTTCTGTGCTGCATACTGGTCATCGCCCTGGCAGGGTGCTCCGGCCCGGACAGCCACTCCAGTCATGGGGCTGTGTTGATCCGCACCGACCAGCAAACCATTACTTTGGCGCAGTTTGAACGGGCATTCGAAGCCGCCCGAATCGCTTACAGCGATGCGCGGTCGGTGGATCCCCAGGTAATTGAGAATGCACGTTTACGCCTCTTGAACCAGATGGCCGAGGAGGTAATCGTCGATCGCCGGGCCAAGGATCTGGGCATCGCGCTGGAGGAAGCGGAACTGGAGGCGGCAATCCAGAACATAAAGCAAGATTACCCGGAGGACACCTTCGAGCAGATGCTGCTGGAAAGCGCCATCCCCTATTCACTGTGGCGAGATCGACTGCGCGTGCGCCTGCTCATGGAAAAAGTCGTCGATCAGGAGATCGTTCAATCGCTGACGATTACGGCCGAAGAAATCGAAGCCTACTATAGGGCCCACGAGGACGAGTTTTTGATTGACGACGGTAAAACAGAGGCAGTGGTTGATCTGAAACGGCAAATTGTCGACCGGCTGAGACGCGAAAAAGTGGAAACCGCCTATCCGCAGTGGATGGAAGGGTTGCGTGAACAGTACCAAGTGGAGATCAACTGGGCGTTATGGGAACAATCGTTGAAGCATGGTGCCAAATAATATCATCCGGAAGACCAGTCCTAATCATGAAGCGGAAACTGTCACTTGGCGTGCAAATTGGAATGGTGATGCTGGTTTTCGCGGTCACGGCCACGGCATCGGCCGCATCCGAGTTGATTGACCGGATCGTGGCGGTGGTCAATGAGGATATCATTTTATTGTCTGAACTCAACGAACGCTTGCGGCCCTATGCCCAACGCATCCGGCAACAGGGTTTCAGCCAGGAAGAAACGCGCAAGATGCTTTTCAAGGTGCGCGAAGAGATGATCAACCGGTTGGTGGATGAAAAATTGACTGATCAGGAAATCGAACGCTATGCCATTCAGGTGGATGCATCGGAAATCGACAATACCATCGAACGCATGAAAAAAGTCAACTACCTAACCGATGAAGATCTGCGCCAATTTCTGGAAAAGGAAGCCATGACCATGGAACAGTACCGGTCCCAAATTGAGGATCAGATCCTGCGTACGCGTCTGGTGAACTTCCAGGTCAAATCCAAGATCGTCATCACCGAGGAAGAAATTCAGGCCTATTACGACACCCATCCTGAACTTTACGGCGGAAAAATCATTTACCAATTGCGCACCATTTTAATGCGGGTGCCTGACTTCTCCTCAGAAGCAGAAAGGGCAGCGGTGCTGGCGAAAATGCAAGAGATGCGATCTCGGGTGGCCGCCGGAGATTCATTTAGCGACCTGGCAGGCATGTTCAGCCAGAGCCCGACGGCGGCAGATGGCGGAAACCTCGGCGACTTTTCAAAAG
>JASFFF010000362.1:0-4439 GCA_050124445.1 Desulfosarcina sp. | reverse complement strand
CTAGCCGTTGAACAGTTTTGGCTGGCCAGCCGTTTTTGGCAGGTTTCTTTTGGGTTGTGACCGGAGATGCCCGGATTCTGGCACGTCCGGCCGGTCGTAGGATACCGACAGGTGGTCATCCGCCGTTTCTTGAAGGGCGTCGGGCACGGGAAGCAATAGCTCGGTCTCCTGTCGGGTAACCACCGGGAATCCATAAATCCAGTGGGTGTATTTCAGGGGTTTGCCCTGCGCCTGGCGGGTCTCGACAAAAGCAAGATGGTCATTGAAACGTTGCTCGATGCGCTGCCGGCCCTGTTCGACAATGCGTGAATACCCGTGACGAATCACCGATGCCAGGGACGATTCCACTTCGTAGCCGATGCTGTTCCGGCCGGCTGCAACAGCTGCCGCCATGGTCGTTCCCGTGCCCAGAAACGGATCCAGGACGGTATCGCCCATGACCGAGAACATGCATATCAGGCGGTAGGCCAGCTCAAAAGGATAGGCCGCACTGATTTTTCTCAGGTTTTTATTGCCGGTCGACTGCCGGATCCCTTTTAGATCCATCCACACATCGCTGAACCAGTTGTTGCGCTCCTCCCAGAAAAACGCACTCTGCCGTCGGTTGACTTTCTCCTCCTGGGTCTTGAACTGCCGCTTGGTACCTTTGCGAAATATCAGGATGTGCTCATGTTCCAGAGTGACATAGGCGCCGGGCGGCAGCATGCCGGATCCCATGAACTTGTTGGGTGCGTTGGTCTGCTTGCGCCACAAAATGTTGGGCAGGTTGCGAAACCCGAGTGTGAGCATGCCGGTCATCACGCGACTATGGTTGGGGTAAAGGGCGAAGGCGCCGTCCATCGATCGGGTGGCGTCCCCGATATTGATACAGGCCATGCCACCGGGCACCAGAACGCGATGAAGCTCCTTCCACACGCGATCCAGTTCACGGTGCATGAGACCGAAAGCGGTCATGGCCTCACCATTTTTCAGGGCCCGCCTGATGGGTGGCCGGGTGCAGAAGCAATCATCCCATACATCGATCATTGGATAGGGTGGCGAGGTAACCACCAGATGCACACTAGATGAATCGACCCTGGACAGGTGACTGGAATCACCAAAACAGATGCGGTGTTCGGTTTTCATGCAGATATCACTCCTGTTTTTGTCTGGCTTGTCTCCTCTCGCATAAACGGGCCTTTTTTACAATTTCAATATTGAATCCCGGTTAAAGGGTCCTGAAGAATTCATCAATCCTTTCCTTGAAAAAACCGCCGAATTTCATTTTAAGTACAATAAATATTTGAAAAACTTAAAATAATAAAAGTGATGAAAGCCCAACCAATGGGCAATCATCTTGACATTCAAATCAAAATCGGTGAGTGTTACCCACCTTGCCTGGCCGAGTCGGTATGTTTTTTTCCACTGCTTCCCGAGCGGCTGAATCCCATGCCAAACCAATCAGGCAAGCCGGTGAACCGCCGATCGAGCAGGGATGCTGGCCCGGCACCTGTCTGCCGTGCCGCATGGTGGCAGCAGCCAAGCTGTGGTTGATTTTATTTTTAGAAACGGCGGCCATGGAAACGATGGCCCAAGGAGGTTGAAACGAGATGATCAAGGTTCTGGTCAGTGATGCGTTGGGCGACGCTGGTATTCAGCTTTTTAAGCAGACCGACGGCATCCAGGTGGACCTAAAAACAGGAATGACTCCCGAGCAACTCAAGACGATCATCGGTGATTACGAAGCGCTGGTCATTCGCAGCGCAACCCAGGTGACCGCAGAAGTACTCGATGCGGCAGATAAGCTGAAAGTGGTGGGCCGGGCCGGAATCGGTCTGGACAACGTGGATATTCCTGCCGCAACCAGGCGAGGGGTGGTGGTTATGAACACACCGACGGGCAACGTGGTCACCACCGCGGAGCATGCCATTGCCATGATGATGTCTCTGACCCGCAATATTCCCCAAGGCACCCTATCGCTTAAAGCCGGTCGATGGGACAAAAAACAACTGCAGGGCAGGGAAGTCTTCAACAAAACGTTGGGCGTTATCGGGTTTGGAAAGATCGGGTCGATCGTTGCCGACCGTGCCAAGGGGTTGCGCATGCAGGTGGTGGTTTACGACTCATTTGTGGCCCCCGAACAGATCAAAAAAGCCGGTTTTACAAGTGTGAGCCTTGATGAACTCTATGACCGTTCAGACTACATTTCGATTCATGTACCCAAACTCAAGGAGACCACTGGCCTGATAGACAAAGCCGCTTTCGACAAGATGAAACCTGGTGTCATGATAATGAATTGCGCCCGTGGCGGCATTGTCAATGAAGATGACCTTCAGGATGCGATCCATTCCGGCAAGGTGGCCGGAGCTGCATTGGACGTATTTGAAACCGAACCGCCCGGCGAGTGCCGCCTATTTAGGTTGGACCGGATCATATGCACGCCGCATCTCGGCGCCTCCACCCGGGAGGCCCAAACCAACGTGGCCGTGGCCGTGGCCCAGCAGATCCTGGATTATCTGTGTAATGGCACGATAACCAATGCGGTGAATGTCCCCTCTGTGGCCGGGGCGCAACTGGAAAAGATAGGCCCGTACCTGACCCTGGGCGATCGTATGGGGTGCCTTCAGGCCCAACTGGCCCAGGGACCGGTCAAGGCGTTGACCATCGAATATACCGGGGATTTTGCCGGGATGGACATGGCACCGGTATCCACCGCCATCCTCAAGGGGCTGCTCACACCCATGGTCAAGCATGCCGTCAATTTTGTCAATGCACCGGTGGTGGCCAAAGAAATGGGACTTCATGTGACCGAATCAACCACTTCGGAGGCCGAAGATTATACCCATCTCATCCGGCTGCGGGTGCGCACCGATGCGGGCGAAAACCGAGTTGCCGGAACCATAATCGGTCGCAGCGAGATCAAGGTGGTCAAAATCAACAATTTTCGCCTGGAACTGGTGCCCGAAGGTCACATTTTATTGATTTACAACCAGGATCGACCAGGTGCCATTGGAGGCATCGGCAGTACATTGGGCCGGCACAACATCAATATCGGCCGCATGTATGTGGGACAGGAAAAAGATGGTGACCGCAATATTATTTTTCTTCAGACAGACACACCCGTGCCCCCTGAAGTACGCCAGGAACTGCGTTCGGCGGAATTGGTCAATTCGGTAACGCCGCTGGAATTGTAACCGGCGGGGAGGCCGTCATCCACACGCCTTCAAACGGCATCCATCGTCAAACGGATTCGTCGATCACCGTGTTTGTCAATACGCCGATCTGTTCGATCTCAACCTCGACGCGATCACCATGGCTTAGCGGTCCGACACCGGCAGGGGTGCCGGTGAGAATGATATCCCCAGGCATCAGGGTGAAATTTTTAGAGACGAAAACCAGAATCTCTGGAATGTTGAATATCATCTGGCTGGTATTGCCTTGTTGAACCGTCTTCCCGTTGAGGCGGCAGGAAATATCCAGATTGTTGGGGTCAGGGATGTCCTTGCGCAGCACGACCTGCGGCCCGATGGGACCAAAGGTATCCAACGACTTTCCCCGGAACCACCCGGTTCGATCTCCGTTTTGGATGTTTCTCTGGCTGACATCGTTCATACAGGTGTATCCGAAGATGCAATCCATGGCTGCGGCCTCGGTTACGTCTTTGCACCGCCGGCCGACAATTACGGCCAGCTCCGCTTCATAGTCGGTCCGCAGGCGCTCGAATCCATAAGCCTTTAAAAAACCTGGTATAACGATGGCCTGGTCGGGGCCAATAAGCACATTGGGTGTTTTTGGGAAGAGGAGCGGTTCGGATGGCACCTCGTCGGTAAACCCTCTTACCTTCACCGAAACGCTCTCAGCGATATGGGCCCGGTAGTTCAGCCCCAAGGCAATCAGCTTGCTCGGGTTGACGCGGTAGGTCTGCGGGCTATTTTTTATGGGCAGATCGATCACGGGCGGGTCTCTCTGATTGCCGATGGCGATTGGTCATTTTTTAAAGGCCTGCATCAGTGATTCATCCACGATGGCCTCATAGCCCTTCAGGGTGGCCACCACCTGTCGATGAGCGTCTATGAAGGTGAAGTCGGCGACCATCTTGCGCTGCGTCATGGCCGTGACCGTCATTGCCGCCGTTACGCCGGATGCCGGAAAAGCCGGCCGATACTGACGAAAGGCGCGGGCGTAGCTGGGCAGGCAGACGTTGCCGGTTTGCTCGAAGCTCCAGACGATGGCCATTTGAAATGCGCCGTCCAGCACCATCGGATCAGCCATCCATCGCTCTTTGATCGGATCTTGCATCCAGACTTCGGGTTTGGGTGCGCTGGACAACCGGGCGATCATACCATGGTCGCTGTATTCGTCGATGGCGGTGATGGCCCGCAATTGATCGCCGTGAAACAAAATGTCGCCATAGATGGCATCCAGGTTCCGCGGATAGGTACCACTGCCGCTGTTTCCGT
>JASFFF010000361.1:0-4447 GCA_050124445.1 Desulfosarcina sp. | reverse complement strand
CAACAAGGCCAGGTCTTTTTCCCGGGTTTGTGAGATCATGAATTGACGGATGGGGACCACTGCTTTATCGAGGGCTTGTGCCTGATCGATCTGCTTGGTCAACAGCGGTTGCAAGGCTTCCCGATTGACCTGATGCCATACGGGCGCCATCACATAAAAGGTCAGGAACAGGGACAGGCCGATCACGATCTGGTTGGGCGGCAGCTGGTTGGTTCCCATGGCTTGTCGAAGCAGGGAAAAGACGATGGCGATGCGGGTGAAAGAGGTAAGCATGATCAAGATCGAAGGGGCCAGCGAAAGCACCGTCATCAGCAGAAAGAGCTGCATGACCACGGCCACCTTGCCCTGATCCGCCGTCTGGTCCAGTCCGACGCTAATGAGCGGTGCCGGCGTCTGGGCCCATGCGCTGCCGGCTACAAGAGCCACACCCATTGCAGCCAGTACAACCAGACCGATTAAGCGCCGCCTGTTTTTTAAACCCATGCGTGGATCGACCTGGTTGGGTGTGTCTCTTTTTTTCACCGGTCTCCCTTTTCTTTAAAGCCGCTCCCCAATTGTTTCAATCGGTCGGACAGGATCGGTCCGAACGGCTTGGATGCTTCGGCCGGCGCGTGTTGCCCGACGATGTCCGCATCAAGCGTCTCCAACAAATTGATGCGATCACCGGAAATGCCCACAACCAGCACCTTTCCCGGTACGCTGACCAGGGAAATGGTCTTCTTGACGCCCATGTAATGGCTTTCCAGCACCTGTATTCGTTTTCCGCCGGCCGCCCCCATGCGTTGCCGGGTCAGTTTGCGCAGGCCGGCCATGAGTGCAAAAATCACGACCAATACCATGCCCAGTGAGGCGATCATTTTCAGGCCGGCGGTCAACATGTCAGGTGTGGCATTCATCCTAATTTCTCCACCCGTTCGACAGGGCTGATCACTTCGGTAAGACGGATACCGTATTTTTTATTGACGACCACCACGTCACCTTTGGCAATCAAGCGATTGTTGGCCAAAATCTCAAGTGTGTCGCCGGCTTCCTTGGCCAATTCGATAACCGATCCCTGCCCCAATTTGAGCAGATCATTGATTAACATTTTGGTTCGGCCCAATTCGATGGTGATCTCAAGGGGAATGTCGAGCAACAGATCAAGGTTGTCACCATCACCGCCAGACCCACTTTCGTTTAAATTGGGTATTTCAAAATTGCTGCCCGCTGCAGCAGACGGTGCAGCGGTTGGTGCACCCGCAGCGCCATCGGGCGGATTCGAGATCGTATTTTCAGACATCGTTTACCCCTTTACCTGATCATGATCGATCACTTCGGTAATTTGAACGGCCTTGCTGCCCTTTACGACGCCGGGCATCCCATAATATTTGGGAACCCGTTCAATCTTCATGGTAACGTTGTTTTCGGGACCGGTATTCAGTCGAAGCACGTCATCCACGTCAAAATTCAAAATATCTTGCACCGAATACACCGTTCTGCCCAATTCGGCGACAATATTGACCTCTGTTCGTCCCAAGAGTTTACGAATTTCTTCACCGAATGAGCTGGCGCGGTCCTTTTCACGCAGATAGCTGGAACTCAACTGATCTTTGATGGGTTCCAGCATCAGATACGGCAGGCAAAGATGAATGTTGCCCGAAAACGATTCGTTGCTGATGGCAAAAACAACAATGATCAATTGATCGCTGGGGTTGACCAGATAAACGAATTCCGGCTTGGTTTCGATTTTTCTCAAAGATAACCGCAGCTGATAGGCCGCGTCCCAGGCTTTTTCCAGATCTTTCAAGACCGCCGCGGCCATGCGTTGGAGCATGCGCCGTTCGAGCATGGTGAACTCACGAATTTTCTCCATCGGTTTGCCTTCACCACCGAACATGCAATCAATCAGGGAAAATACGAGGTTCGGTTCAAACGCCATCAGCGAGGATCCGATCAACGGCTCCATGCTGAAAATGATAAAGCCGGTGGGATTGGAAAAAGCCTTGATAAATTCCCCGAACTTGACGGTTTCCCTCGAAATGATCTTGACCTTGATGGTGCGCTGAAACAGACTGGACAGGGAGGCCTGAAACAAATTGACGAACTTGTCGTAAACCTCCTCAAGGGCATCGAACTGCCCGCGCTGCATGATGTTTTGGGTGGTCAGGTCATAGGATCGGACTTCGACGGCGACTTCCTGCTTCTCTTCAGCAACATCGATCTCTCCACTGTCCATTGCCGAAAGCAGCGCATCAATTTCCTCTTGGGACAGAATCTGGTCGGCCATCGTCGAATCCTATTGAACGACAAATTCAGTGAAGTAGATGTTGTTCACGCGGCCCTTGGTCATCAGGCCATTGACCTTTTCCATCACTTCGCTTCGCAAGGCGATCTTTCCTTCGGTGGTGCTGACATCGTCGTATGTTTTGGCGGGTAGAATCATAAGAATCGCATCCCGAACCTGAGGCAGGCGATTCTCGATCGTGGTCATTGCCTCTGGATCGCTGAGCTCGAGAGCCATGGTCACCCTGAGATACCGTTTGCCCCCTCGGTCGGCCAGGTTGACGATCATGGTATCCAATGAATACAGGGGCCCGATCACGTTTTCCTCTTCCTCGACTTCTATCTCCTCAACCGCCGCTGTGCCCTGGGGGAGTTGTTCGATCTTATTCCACAGAATAAAAAAGCCTGCGCCGACCATTCCCATGAAGAGTACGATCACTGAAATCACTATAATCAATGCTGTTCTCGACATTCGTCAGCCTCCGTCGAATGGTTATCCCGATACCTGAAATAGGCGCTGGATCCGTATTACGGCTATGATGAAGCAGGTTGTATGCCAGCCGCTTTGAGATTCGGGTAGAATCGTCTAATTTCGGCAAGTCGGTAGCTAATCGATTAAAAAAAAGAGAGGATAACGACGGTTCGGGAAACACCAGGCCTTGAAAACGTCAGGAAGATGGCCCAAAAAATCCACAGAAGAGTCAAGCAGTTGACAGCCACATCTGAGTAATGGCGCTGAAAGGCTGCAAGAGGTGCCGCATGGCAGAAGGCCAGCAGCAGACTGCATGGCGCTTGTCGGGCATTGAAAGACGACCTGTGGCACCACCGGCGGCAGTCAACAAGCACCAATTGTCGCGCTGCCGCCGGAGGCATCAAGGTCAATGTGGCTTAGCGCTTGATGTTGAGCAATTCGGCCAATACTTCGTCGCTGGTGGTAATGACTTTGGAATTGGCTTGAAACGCCCGCTGGGTGGTGATCATTTCGACAAATTCGGTACCCAGATCCACATTGGACATTTCCAGCGTACTGGGGGCGATGGACCCCAGGCTGGCGGTATTGGGCGGCCCCAACAAGGGTTGCCCGGAGGCCAAGGATTCAGAATAGAGATTGCTGCCCTGTTTGGCCAAACCGGAATAGCTGGGGAAGTCGGCCAACGCAATCTGGGCGAACGGAATCATCGAACCATTGGAGTAAATTCCCGTAAAGTACCCATCTTCGTCAACGGCAACCGATTGCAGGCTTCCAGAAGGATAACCATCCTGGCTCTGGGCCGTCTTGCTGGATTCAGAACTGTAACCGGTAATAGTGCCGTCGCTGGCACCCGACGCATCCAGATAGTTCCATGTGATGGTCATCGGCGTCGCCGCCGGACCGATGTTGTCCACCACGATGGTTGGGTTGCCGGCGGGAAGACTTGCGGCCGGATCCAGGTTGCCGTTGGCGTCAAATTGAATATACCCGGTGGAGGCGCTTGCCGCCGCCGGGTTGTCGTGGGTCACGTTGACCGCCCAGTCCCATCCGGTGGCGTTGCGGGTAAAAACCACATCCAGAATCGCTTCCGAACCCAGCGAATCGTAGGTGGTGATGGAACTCGTAAACGTATCGCCCACAACGGCGCCGCTGTCCAGGTTCATGCCAAAACTGATATTTTGGGTTGGATTGGGAACACTGGTGCCATTGGGCAGGCTAATATTGTCAATCCCGCCCATGCTACCAGTGGCCGGATCGATCGAATACCCCTGGACAATGAACCCGTCCGGAGTGACCAGATACCCGTCTTTGTCCCACTCGAATTGGCCGGCCCTCGTGTAGTAGGTGATGCCGTTGCTGGGTTCGTCGACCAGAAAAAGTCCCGTGCCGTTAATGGAAAGATCCGTTGCGCTGTTGGTGTTCTCCAGAGAGCCCGACTGCCACTGAGGGTTGACGCCATTTAAGGTAACCCCGCGACCGATCTGAAGACTGGTCTGGTTCAATGAGGCGCTGAATATGTTGGCGAAAGAGACGCGCGACGCTTTGAACCCCGTGGTGTCCACATTGGCGATATTGTCGCCGATAACGGCCATGGCGCTGGTGTTGGCCT
This sequence comes from Desulfosarcina sp., assembly GCA_050124445.1. Classification (GTDB taxonomy): domain Bacteria; phylum Desulfobacterota; class Desulfobacteria; order Desulfobacterales; family Desulfosarcinaceae; genus Desulfosarcina. Next base: position 104 of record JASFFF010000361.1, on the reverse strand, counting down.
TCAAACCTGAAATACCTGAGTACAGTGAACCGATCATGGTTGCTCTCCTTTGTGACTGGTGTATCCGTTAACCGTCTGTTTCGATGCCCGCTTCCTCAATGCGA
>JASFFF010000360.1:0-4452 GCA_050124445.1 Desulfosarcina sp. | reverse complement strand
CGTCCTGCGACTGGCAGGCAACATCGGCTACTACCTGGGCCGCCTGGTGGTCAATGTCTACGATCTGGTGATTTTCCCGGCCCTCTGGCTGGAAGCGCTGATTGCCCGCAAAATGGCTGCCGCGCCGTCAACTGGGTCGGCAGTCAACGATCAGCCAACCACCGAACACCCGGAAAATGTGCCTGAGCACGTTAGAGGAGGCTGAACCATGCCAAGCAATATCAGACCGAGCCGATTGGCCATCCTCACCGCCATCCTCTTAACCATTGTGCTGGCCGGCGGGGGGTGCACCCAAAAGGCAAACCACAGCAAGGGGGTCTACATGCTGGTGGACACCTCAGGCACCTATACGGAAGAATTGAACAAGGCCCGGGCCATTATCAACTACCTGCTCGGCACCCTGGCGCCCGGAGATACCATGGCCGTGGGTCGCATCGACACGGGCAGTTTCAGTGAAAAGGACATCGTGGCCAAAGTGACCTTCGATCAGCGACCGTCCGTGGCCAATACCCAAAAACGCGCCTTTCAAAAGAAGGTGGCCGATTTTGTGTCCGGCGTTAACAGCAGCAGTCACACGGACATCTCCGGAGGCCTTCTGCAAGCAGTAGAGTACCTGAACGAAGCCGCTTCAGGGCAGAAATTTATCCTGATTTTTTCAGATTTGAAAGAAGAGCTGGCCAAGGGTCATGTCCGCGATGTCCCCTTTCAATTGGACGGATTCAATATCATCGCCCTCAACGTCACCAAGCTGCGGGATGATATCCGCGATCCCAAAAAATACATGCAACGCGTGGAACTGTGGCGGGTCAAGACCGAGTCCGGCGGCGGGGAGTGGCGGGTGATCAACGATCTCGAACGATTGGACCATATCTTTTCACTTTAGGCCCCTGCTATAGTAGCATGACCGATCAAAAGCACCCTTTTAGAAAGGGGTGCTTTTGATTTTGAATCTGCGGCAAGCTCGACAATCGCCCAGATTGGCTTTAAAAGATGAATTTTTTCTCCATGAGCCGTTTTTTCTGCCGGCTCACGTAATCGGCCAGTACTTGTTCAAGACCCTCGTCAATGGCTGGCTTCTCATACCGGGCCATCCGATCGGCAACCATTTTCTGTGTGTGGTCGGCCACGCAGCGGGCCCCTTTCATCTCCCATTTCTGGTAGTCGTCGCGCGTAAACAGCTGGGGCTGGTAGAGGCTGCGGCAGTGCTTGAAGGTGGTGGGATGGGTGAGATAGTTGCCGTCGCTGCCCATGCTTTTAATGGTACCCACATCGATGGACTCCACATTGACGTCCATGGCGGTCAGCACGCGCCGCAAGGTGCGACAGACCTCCTCATCCAGGATCCATTTTTCGAAGCTCATGGATATGTATGATCCCAACTGGCCGCAGGCGTGCAGAATAAAATTGGCGCCGTTTCTCACGGCAGTGCTCATCATCAAAGCGCCTTCGGCCGCGGCTTGCGAGTCCAGGCAGTGCGAATTGGTCAGCATGCCGCCGGTGCGGCAGGGAACCCGATAATGGCGGGCCAGTTGGATCACCGCCGACGCCAGCACCACCGCCTCCGGCGCGCCCACGGCGGAGGCCACCGTGCGCATGTCGGAAGGGGCCGAGACCGACCCGTAAACCACCGGTGTGCCCGGTCCGGCCAATTGGGCCAGAACGATACCGCTGAGTATCTCGGCGTTGGCCATGGCCAGCAGGCCCGGCAGCGACACCGGCCCGCTGGTGCCGGCCAGCACCATGTCGGTGATGACCAGCGGCTGCCCCAACCTGGCCATGTCGATGATGATCTCCGCCATCTCGGGACTGTACTTGAGCGGCGAGGCCGCATGCACGATGGCAGGCATCACCGGTCGATCTCTCAAGGCATCCATGCCACCCCAGACCAGGGCGGCCATTTCCAGCGAATCCTTGGCTGCCTGCCTGAAGGTGCTGCTGGCCAAAAAGGCCTTGTCACACAAGGTTAAATTGGCCTGTATCATATCCAGATGCGCCACCTGGGAGGGAACGTCATTGGGCTGGATCATGAGATAGCCGTTCATGTCCAGCTGGTCGGATGTCTGCACCATCTTGCAGCAAACATGGTAATCGTCCAAGACTGCCGGCCGCCGCAGCCCATCGGCATCGGAGACATTGGGCGCCCCGGCGGTGGGAAGAAAAACGAAGTCGTCCTCGCCGATGGCCACGTTGTTTTGCGGGTTGCGGGCATGAACCACGAAACGTGAGGGGACCGTTTCCAGGGCGCGCAGCACCTCCTTCTCGCTGATGTATACCCGGGGATTGGTAACCGAGAATCCGTTTTTCCGGAACAACGCCAGGGCTTCTTGCGAACTGAATTTAACCCCGGTTTCGGCAAGGATTTCCATGGAGGCGTCATGGATCAGGTCGATTTCGCTTCGTGAGAATACCTGCATGCGGTCATACATCGGCAGCCCCCCCTTTCTCCTGTTGCCCGAAGAAAGGCAACCCTGGTTGCAGCCTGGAACAGGCATATTGGGCATCTCGGCCAACCATCAGATGAACGGCTTGAGCGGGGTGGGACGCCCCCGACAAAGCAACCCCCATCCACGTCCATATGACGTTGCCGCAATTGTGCCATCTGCCCGTTTTCGGGTAAAAAGTCAAATGGAATTTCTCACCCGACCGGCCCCATGATAGGGGTATCGGCAAATCAAACAAATGCTTCAGCAAAATATTTTATTGGCAGTTGAATTATGGCGGCAATTTGGTTAGTTTGGCCGTTCCGACAGTTAGAAAACCGGGACCGCCGGTGAAACCCCCTTTTTGCCGCAACCGAACTGAAAGGAATCTGTGAAAATGAAAGGCAAGCCCGTCATTCCGCCGGTCTACCTGACGGCGACCTATAAATTTGACAATTCAGACGACCTCATCGATGTGGTTCAACGCCGCAACGGGTATATCTACTCCCGCTGGGATAATCCATCGGTGGTCGACGCAGAGGCCGCGCTGGCCGACCTGGAAGGCTACGATCGAGCACTCGGATTCGGGTCGGGCATGGCAGCCATATCCACAGCCATCCTGGCCCATGTGCGCAACGGCGACCGCGTTGTGACCACCCGGCAGATTTATGGCGGTACCTTTGAACTCATGGACGGCATCCTGCCCGGGCTGGGTGTGGATATTACCTTCGTCAACTGCTGGGAGACCGAAACGATTCTAACGGAGATCGATCGGGGGCTGACCGTGTTGTACCTGGAATCACCGACCAATCCCCTGCTGCGCATCGTGGACGTGCCGACCGTGGCTGCCGCCGCCAAAGCCAAAGGTGCCACCGTACTGCTGGACGGTACGTTTGCATCGCCGGTCAATCAGCATCCGGTGGATTGGGGCGTGGACGGTCTCATTCACAGCGGCACCAAATACTTGGGCGGCCACCATGACGTCACGACCGGCTTTGTTTGCTGCAACCCGCCTTTTGCAGACCGCATCTGGAACCTGAGGAAGATTCTTGGCGGTGTCATGGATCCCATGTCCGCTTTTCTCACCCTTCGCGGTCTGCAGACACTTGAACTGAGGATCGCCCGGCACAACCAAAACGCCATGGCCATTGCTCGGTTCCTGGAAGCGCATCCTGCGGTCAGCGCGGTTCACTACCCCGGTCTGGATTCTCACCCCGACCACGAAATCGCCGCACAGTACATGCGCGGTTTCGGCGGCATGCTCAGTTTCGAGGTGGCCTCGGATTTCGACGGGACCAAGCGGGTCATGGACCGGCTGCGGACGATCAAGCTGGCCACCAGCCTGGGCGGCGTCACCAGCTTGGCCAACCAACCCATTACCAACACCCATGTCGCCCTGAGCCCCGAGGCGCGAAAACAAGCCGGCGTGGGTGAGAATCTGGTGCGCCTGTCGGTGGGCGTCGAGGATCATCAGACACTGATCGATGATTTGGATCAGGCCTTGGGCGCTCGGTTCCAATCCTCCAAATAGGTGACTGCGCCTCCGTTTGAAACCTCGCGGCTGCCTGGACCTTGAACCGCAACAGCGAGTGCATTCCCCGCCGCTTGCGGCGGGGTTAGCGAGCGAATCAAAAAATAGACCTAATTCCTTACGGTCGAAGATTCCTCGCAGCTTGCTGCGAGGTTCTTCAATCAGAATCCTATTCTTGAGATCAGCCTCAAGCCAGGGTCGGTTTGTAAATAGGCAGTCTTGGTTGAGATAAAGGCGTGCAACGCTTTTTGATATCGACCGCACATCGAAGACTGACGTCGGATGTCTGAAGTCAGAAACCATCGGAACCCACGATCAGCGTCGGGCCTCCTCGATGGTGATCCCTTCTGGAAGGACACCCTGAACACGGGTCAACTCCTGAATGGTGGTGTTGTATTCGGCCACGGCGCGGGCAAAACCGCGACTGGTGACGGCAAGCAGGTCCTGGGCACGCAACAGCTCTTCATTGGTCGTCTGACCCAGATCAAAGCGGGTAAACTC
>JASFFF010000359.1:0-4456 GCA_050124445.1 Desulfosarcina sp. | reverse complement strand
TGGAATGGCAATGGCTATCCACGAATCCCGTAGCCGCCGTTTGGCTGTTGGTTGACAAGAACTCAATTGCAAGCGCATCGTTTACAAAAATGGCTGCATGGGTTAAGTAGCAGCCACGTTGGGTGCATGAGAATCCGCAGCCAAACCGTTTGTCAGGCGCCATCGGATTGAAGTGGATGGATGACTGAGGCAATCATCCCGGCCAAGGCCGTTAAAATAAGGAAAACAGACGTGAATGGTATTCTTGCCAAGGGTCTCAAGGATCGGCATCGGCGAATTCTGACATTGATTAAAAAGAACAGTGGCCGCCTGGTCCTGGCCGCCGGTTGCAGCTTGATGATTTCCGCCGCCACGACTGCCATGGGATATCTGATCAAACCAGTGATCGACGATATTTTCGTCAACCAAAATACCACCGGCCTGATCATCCTGCCCCTGCTGGTCATCGCCATTTTCTTGATGAAGGGTTTGGGTAGCTACGGACAAGAGTATTTCATGAACTACGTCGGCCAGGATATCATTCGCCGGCTGCGCAATCAGCTGTATGACCGCATTCAGGACCTGCCCCTCTCTTTTTTCCAGAAGGAGCGCACCGGCACGCTCATGTCGCGCATCACCAACGATGTCAACATACTCAAGGCCATGGTATCCACGGCCGTCACCGGGTCCCTTCGGGACGCAGCCACCATTGTCGGACTCACCGCGGTGATTTTTTATCAGAACTGGCGCATGGCGATTATCGCCTTCATCGTTCTGCCAGTGGCTTTCTGGCCGGTTTTCATATTGGGCCGCAAAGTCCGGCGGGTCAGTACTGGCTGTCAGGAGGCCATGGCCGAGATGAACGCCTTTTTGCATGAAACCCTTGCCGGCAGCAAGATCGTCAAAGCCTTCGGCATGGAAGCGCATGAAAAGCGGCGTTTCTTTCAAAAAACCAATCGCTTGTTCAGACTCGAGATCAAAGGGGTCATCGTGAGCGCCCTCTCCTCGCCGATCATGGAGTTTTTCGGCGGCCTGGGCATCGCCTTTGTGATCTGGTACGGCGGCTCGGAAGTGATCGCCGGCACAACCACGCCGGGTACCTTTATGAGTTTTTTGGCCTGCGTCCTGCTGTTGTATGATCCGGTTAAAAAGTTGAGCCATCTGAACAATGCCATTCAGCAGGGATTGGCGGCTGCCGATCGCGTATTCGACATCGTTGAAACCCCGTCAGAAATCAAAGAACCCGAGGCCCCCGTTGCCATAGGGCCGGGCCCGCACGACGTACGGTTTGAAAAGGTCCGCTTCAGCTATGGAGACCAAGATATTCTCAAGGGCATCGATCTGACTGTTGACAAGGGGCAGGTGTTGGCCTTGGTCGGCATGAGCGGAGGTGGTAAAAGCACTCTTGCCAATCTGATCCCCCGCTTTTTTGATGTGACCGGTGGCCGCATCTTGATCGACAACACGGACATCCGCGATGTTGCAGTGGCCGATCTACGCCGTCAGATCTCTGTGGTCACCCAGGAACCGATCCTTTTCAATGAAACGGTGCGTGACAATATCGCCTATGGTCGTCCCGACGCCGGGGAGGAAAAGATCGTGGCGGCGGCTAAAGCCGCTTTTGCCCATGACTTCATTCAACGGTTTGCCAATGGGTACGGCACCATGATTGGTGAATTGGGAGGCAGGCTTTCCGGCGGAGAAAAACAGCGCTTGTGCATCGCAAGAGCCCTGATCAAAGATGCCCCCATCCTGATTCTGGACGAGGCCACCTCCTCGCTTGACTCCGAAGCCGAGGCGGTGGTGCAAAAAGCCCTGGATAACTTGATGCAGGGCCGCACCACAGTGGTGATCGCCCACCGCCTGTCGACCATCGCCGGCGCGGACCGCATCGCCGTGATTGTTAGCGGCAGGATCGTGGAAGCGGGCAACCATGACGACCTGCTGTCCCGCAAAGGCGAGTATTACAAATTGTATCACACACAGTACAGCGGGTCGGCGCAAGATTGATCGCGATCGTGGCTGTCAACCGCCTGACAGAGACCGGGTTCGTAAAAAAGGCTGAGACCGGAACCAGCCGATAGCGTGCGGGCACCCGACGAAGCGGCTAGGCCTGCATGCGCCGTTTTTTTTCCAACGTGTCCCGATAAATCGATTCATACGCATCGGCAGACCTATCCCAGGTGTGGGCCATCGCCGTATGCCTGGCATTGGCACCGAGTTGGTTCCTCAATTGTGGGTCGCAAAGCCGCATGAGCATGGATTTTAATTCTAAGGCGCCATGAAAGACCAACCCGTTATGGCCATGGTCGATCAAGTCGGCAACACCGGTAGCCGCACTGACGATGACGGGCAGCCCGGCAGCCATGGCCTCCAGTGCAGCCATACCGAAGGCTTCGCGCAGGGAAGGCAGCACCAGCACATCGGCGGACGCATAGTAGTGGCCGATGTTGGGAACCAACCCCTCGAAGAAAACCCTACCCTTTAGCCCGGCGGTGCTGACAAGCCGGCCATAGTGGGTCAGGCGCTCCCCCTTGCCCACAACAATGAGCTGGGCATTTTCCGGAAGGGCCTTTAAGAGCAGATCCAGCCCTTTTCTACGAAACTCGGAACCGACAAATAAAACCTTCAGTTCTCTCTGACGGCCCTCCGGCCGGTGGGATTCATCGGCATTGGCGCCAGCGGCTGTCCGGGCGGGTGTGAATGCCGACGGATCCACTCCCGGGGTGACTGTGTAGATTGGATTCGTGTGTGGAAAGTATCGCAGGATGTCTCTTTTTACCACCTTGGATACGGCCACAACGGCTAGTGAGTCGAGCTGTTTTTTCTCCAGGCGGAAATACAACCGTCCCCGCGGGCTGAGGTAAAGCGTGTTCAGCTTCTTCAGCCATGAGAACTGATCGAATCCATGAATATAAGAAAAGGTATGCACAGTGGAGACATCGCAGGCGACACCTTTTTCATGGGCATGGATCACATCGAATGCATGCTGGCCGATGCGCTTGGAAACGGCCTTGCCAAAGCGATAAAGATGGAAGGCACTTGAGAGAGATACCCCTTTGGGAATAAAATGCTGCTGCATGCCCTGAGCAATACCGGCATCAATCTCGCGGGCAACAACATGCACGCGATGACCGCGTGCAACCATGCGTTTGGTAATTTCGACCGCATATTTCTCGGCCCCACCGGTTGTCGTGAAATGTCTAATGACGACCGCAATGGACAAGCGTTGGTCATGACTGGTTTGATGCAAGACGCCGACTCCTAATAGCGCAGGTGTATGCATGGCCGCGACGGGCCTCAGGACTTATGCCGATGGTGGCCTCGACGATCCGTCGGCCAGGCGCAGTTCCCGTAGTTTGGCATATTTCATGAAAGACCCGCCGGCATTGAGAATCGAAATCATAAACCCATCGAACCCGGCCAGCATTCCCAGTTCTAAAAAATAGGTCCGGACGAACATCCACAGGCCGTGAGACATTGGCGTCAACCATGTGGCGCTGTGTCCCTCCCGGTGCATTTGCCGGGCCGCCAGGGTCGAATAATGTTGCAGCTTATCAAGCATGTCGGCATAGTTTCGAAAGCTGTGATGTTCAAGGGCATGGTCGATCGCTTGAACCGGCCCCTCGGCCACCCATTGTTCATGCACAAGGTCCTCGCTGTAGGCACCTTTTGTCCGATCGACGAGTCGAATCACCCGATCCGGCCACCAACCGCAGCGGCGGATCCATTGACCGTGGAGGATGTTCTTGCGCGTTAGGCTGTAGGCTGCGACACTTGGATCCGGCACGTCAAGCAGGCCCTGTATGGCTTCGGCCGTCTGTGGGGGAACACGCTCGTCGGCATCCACGATCAAGACCCACGGGTGGCTGCAGCTATCCACGGCCAATTGTTTTTGCTTGGCATATCCCAGCCACTTTTGTTGAATGGCACGGCAGCCTGCATTACGGACAATCGAGAGTGTATCGTCACGACTCCTTTCGTCCACGACCACGACAATTTCATCGGCGAAACCGAGCGAATCGATACAGGTCGCAATCCGGTCGGCCTCATCTTTGGCAATGATGGCGATCGATAGAGGCGTTGTCATATCATCTGTCTTTTCAGCGAAAATGTCGCATCCCCGCTTATCTGCGATTTAGGCTGCATCCTGCTAGGGTCGACCATATGAATGGTGGGCGGCGCAACTACCGGCATCGCCAGCATCGATCCCAGCCAGATGTAAATCAGCCGTCCTTCCAGCCCCGTCGCGAAATGGCCGCTGAAGAAGCTGGTGGCACACCAGGCTAACAGAGTGCCAATGCCCAATAGCTTATACGTGTGCGGGACCACCTGAGTGAAACAGGCTACGATAAAGGCGAAAAACACCAGCAGTCCAACGACCCCGTGTTCAACGGCGATACGCAGGTACTGATTGTGACAGTCATCGACGACTTCTGCTTTCCACCCGGTCTGCCCGGCGACTTGGGGACGATAG
>JASFFF010000358.1:0-4477 GCA_050124445.1 Desulfosarcina sp. | reverse complement strand
CTGAATTTGTTGCAAAGATTGTCATAAAAAGCAAGACCAACATTGACCCTGTTTATTGTGATGATGAACTTTTGGGAGAAAACCAATCTCGAATTGCTGGGTTCACCATTATTTACGGGACGATTAACGATCCCTGTGTTGTTGAGGTGAAAGCCGGGTCATAAATATAACCGTCCTTCACAATTCCGGTAATCTCAACCGCAATTACCCCTCCTGATTTTGCGCGGATTTTATCAGAATACAATCTGGCAACGCCATCACCTTTGGTTTTTGTGGTCGCCGTATTGATTGGAATTCCATTGTGTGTCCAGCTGCCAGTTACGCTTGTCTCTTTTGCGATATTTCCGGCATCATCCACAATCGTTACGTAGGCGTTCGCTTCAACGTTGGGGCCCTTGTGCTTCATTTCCATGGTGATCATTGAAATATGCAATGTAGGTCCAAGGGATTGAATGGTAGATTGGCTACTATCTTTCCCCTGCAGTCCTCCGCTGTCAGTGACGGTGAGTTCAAATGTCATTGGACCGCCTCTATCAGCTCCAGGCGGCACTACAAACGTAGGACGCTGAGCTGTGGCATCTGAAAGTTCAACCGGAGTGCCACCTGTTTGAGACCATTTGTAAGCCGTTATCTCGGTGTCATCAGCATCGTATGATTTTGAACCATCAAGAGGAACCTCATCGCCTATGGTTGCATTTTGGTCAGGGCCTGCATCAGCCACGGGGGGAGTATTCACCCAGGTCAGATTAACCAGGCAGGTGGCGGTGTCCTGCAATCCGCCGGCATCGGTGACCGTGACCTCGAAAGCCAATGAAGCGCCTGCCGATTCAACATCAGGCGCAATAAAGACGGGAGTGGCGGAATTGGCGCCCGACAAGTTTACAATCGGACCGCTTGTTTGTCTCCATCTATACGATGCAATACCGTCATCCGCATCCGTTGAATTGGAGGCATCCAATACCACCTGTGATCCTTCCGCCGCTGTCTGGTCAACACCCGCATCAGCAATCGGCGGCACATTCACCCAGGTGACATTGACAATGCAGTTATCCGTAGCTGTTGCGCCTGCGTAATCGGTTACGGCCAGTTCAAAAACCAGGGCAGTCCCTGAAGAATCCACATTGGGCGTCGTGAATGTCGTTTCAGGTTCGTTTGGAGATGCCAACGCTACTGGACCTCCCTGAATCTGGCGCCACTGGAAGGCGGCGATTCCATCGTCCAAGTCCGTGGAATTTAGACCACTCAGCAATGCCGTCTGGCCTTCTTCGACCGTCTGATCAGGACCTGCATCTGCCGTGGGTGGCTGGTTTTCGGCTGTAAAGGCGACATTGATCGTGTGGTTAGATGTAACGTTGGAGAACGTGTAGCTGTCAATAGTCCCAACCGACACACCGTCGACCCATACATCTGAAATTTTGTAACCGCTATCCGGACTAATGGCAAACGTCTGGCTGCTGCCAATGGATACGCTCACACTTCCAGCCGGTGAAATTGATCCGTTAGCGCCGGAAGAGGCAGTGATGGTAGCGGTATCCGCGATGAAAGTGGCTTGTATGCTATGGTCTTCAACTACCTGGCTGAAGGTATAGGAAGATACCGAACCAACGGAGATTCCGTCCACCAGCACATCCGCCACCTGATAGCCCGTGTTCGGAGTGATAGTAAAGCTTTGACTGTTACCATAGCTTACACTGACACTGCCAGCCGGTGAAATCGATCCATTGGTGCCGGCTGACGCTGTGATGGTAACGGTATCCGTGATAAACGTGGCTTGAATGCTATGGTCTTCGACTACCTGATTGAAGGTATAGGAGGCAAGCGGGCCAACGGAGATCCCGTCCACCATAACATCCGCCACCTGGTAGCCTTCATCAGGATTGATCGTATACCCCTGGCTGCTGCCATGATTTACCAAGACGCTGCCGGTAGGCGAAATACTTCCACCCGTGCCCGCCGAAGCAGAAATGGTATGGGTGTAGTAAGTAAAATCGGCACTGATGGTATGGTTTTGAGAAACTTGAGTAAACGTGTACGTTGTAACGGCACCAACGGAAACACCATCAACCCAAACATCCACAAGGTAGCTGTCTGAGCCTGGTGTAATCGTAAATGATTGGTCGGCACCTTCAGCTACCGTCACCCTTCCGGCCGGTGAAAGTGACCCGTTTCCGTTGACGGATGCAGAGATTGTAAAATTCGTCGTTGACGATGGTGCCAAGAACGAAACCTCTCCGGAATCGGCACTTTCCAGATCGCCGTCATAGGCTCGTACAACAAAGTAATATGTGGTGTCATACTCGAGGTTGTAGACGGTGGTCGATGTGTTGGTGCCTTCCCAAACAGGTTGGGTATAGTCGTACACCTGGCCTTCGGTGCGTTGAAAGATACGGTATCCCTCGGGTATGGGATCATTGGGATCCCAAGCCAGCGTTACTTCAGTGGTTTCGGGAACGCTGTAGGTTTGAGCGAAAAGTGTTGTATACGTGCAGGCAGTGAAAACAGCGAAGGTGAAAAGGATTATTGTTAAGGTGCACACGAAGCTGTTGGATCGATTGGCCATGCTGCAATCCTCCGTGGTTGTTTCGTGACAATCGGTTATCCACGAAGGATGCATCCGGTTGCCTTCGGTAACCCTAAGACCATGTCTTCCAGTTCTCAGGAAGATTTAGGTTAGTGGCTTTGCTTCCCATCCTTTAGGATGGTTCGCCTTTATCGCGCGAACGGTATGTAGACCTATAATAGACTGATGCGAAAATGATGCCAAAAGAACCTAATCAAACTAAGCCACCATCTTAACTAACTGTAATAAAATAAAAAATATTATTGATCGTTTAATACGAACAACAAAAATGACAGTAGAGCAAATAAACAAGTGTGCTGATAATGAGCAAAAAAAGTCAAACGACCAAAACCTGATTTCGTTTTTTGCACCTATTGTATGAAGATAGTATGAATTTTCGTGAAATAGAAATTGGAAGGTATCGATTAGCAATCATTTACAAAAAAATCTCGATCAAATCGTTGATTTCTCCAACCTCCAAGCGATAACGCTTGTTGTTTGAGGCGTCTATCTCAATCGAATCTAAAATATAGCTGTTGTCTTTTGATTTATCAGCGGAAGGTTGCCCTCGCCTTGTTAGGCATCGAGGTTGTTTATTTTTCTATTGAAATGCCCGATCTTTAAATTCAGAATCGATATCTTCTGATAGCAAGGATTTATTTTGCCATGAATCCGTAAATGCTGGTTCATTATCGATATCTTGGTTACTATCGTTATCCTTAATTAGAATAGGTATAGTCATTTTTGATCTTAAACTGATTCTGCGAATACTTATCACGTTAACGATCTGCCGGACATAATTTAAACTTGCCTTAGCAGCTTTCCATGATGGTGTAAGGCGTTCAGCTTCAATTTTAGACAGAATCATCTTTACATCAGCATCGAAGAATACAGGCTGGTCCTTGGAATTGATGTATTTGATCAGCCTGGTTCCATGCATGACACTATCCGGCATGTCCGTCTTAAAAGTGTTGTTTCCGACAAAAACAATAACTGAAAAAACTTGTTGGTCGTTCATTGCCAGTAGTGATTGAATGGTTTTAACGTGTTTGTAGTTCTGGTGGATTGGACTTTGAAATTTTTTTGTATACTTGAATATTTTCTGGGTCCACGTTCGTTGATGAGGATCACCGAAGATCAATCCTTTCAGGTTTTTGGTCTCGATGACAAAGACGCCGTATCGGGAAACGATAATATGGTCAATCTGGATCTTTCCATCTTCAACGGGAAACGTGACATTTTTTAGAACATGGTATTTTGTCTTATCCAAGTGGATCTTGGTTAAGATGTGAACAAGCATTTCCCCAGCGAATCTTCTGAACCACCGGGATTTGAAAAAATAAAGAACCGATATGACCAGTATGAAGAGCTGAAGAATTGGAACGAAGGTGTTTATAATCCAATAGGTCCCCATTTATCAGCCTCAGTCGGGTTGTGTCATTTCTTTTTTTTCAAATGACTGCAAAAACCAAACCAATAGCTTTTAAAAATAAATGTTATTAAACCAATAAGTTTAAAGTTTATCATTGAGGATCGCCGGGCGTGGTGTCAAAATTCTGCTAACCGGTAGTTTAGAAAATGGCACAGAAAAACATTTCGCACCTAATCCTTTTGCCCTCTATCTATATGAGAGGGTTACTTAAATTGTCGTCAGATAATAGAAGAGTGCACACAGTATAAAAATAAACACAAAACACCAAGGAAATGCTGTGGTGTTATGGCCATTATTTGGAAAATTATAATATGGTGGCATACAATAATAACGGGCAAAACTAATCGTAATATTTATTAATCACCGATTTTCGCAGTGCTTTAAACGTCAAACGAAATAAGAATTATAGGGACATGGTTATTTGAATTTCAGTTCAAGTCTGGCATCGCCTAACCACGAAATATTTTTCAGCAGCCGGTGCCAAG
>JASFFF010000357.1:0-4504 GCA_050124445.1 Desulfosarcina sp. | reverse complement strand
TTCAACTGCCTTGTTTCCGTCATTCATGATCAGATCGTAAACCGACGGCTGTGCTTCATCCAGTGCCACGCCCAGTCCTTTGGTGGCATTGGATTGCGGATCCATATCAACCACCAACACAGACTGGTTGGACCGGGTCAATGCGGCCGCCAGATTAATCACGGTAACGGTCTTGCCCACGCCCCCCTTCTCGTTGGCTACGGCAATGATTCTGGTTTTTTTCTTGGCCATCTTGCCCCCCTTGCATTCGGATGATCGCATCCGGTAGGTGAATGGTTTCCAACGCTATCGATTGACTTTCCTCGCAGCACGCTACGAAAAATCGTCGACCGTAAGGAATCCTGTCTATTTTGGTATTCGCTTGCCAACCCCGCCGCCCCCATGAGCGGATTCTGCGCGCCGCCTTGACAAGCGACGGGGTATGCGCTTGCCGTTGCGGTTCAATCGTCCAATTTCTGCAGATCGGCTTTTAGATGGCCGATCTTCTCTTGCAGCAATTGTGAAGATGCAGCCATTTGGTCAAGCGAAGCGGAAACCGCCTCTTTGTCCAGCCGCTGCTCACCCATCAATGCCGCCAGCCTGGACAAATCGGCGCCGTGGTGTTGAAATCGTTCCAGCAGCTGGCTGTAAAGTGCCTCGGCAGCCGCATCGGCGAGTTTCATGATATACTGAAATTTAAGATTCTCGCGGTAGTCTTTCAGATGAAACAGGATGGACCGTTCTGTCTCGCGTTTCATGCGTTTGATACCTGATGCCAAAGCCAAATACTGCTCATGTTGATACTTGTCTGCCGATTTCTTCAGGGCCTTTTTGACCAAGTTGACGAACTTATAAAAGCCGAAGCGCATGACGGCTTCGGTTTTTATTTGGGTGGAGTAGCGCATGGTGGCCGCTGCAGGGGGCAGGGAGAGGCCGGACCGGTTGCAAATGGTCTCCAGGTCCGGCCCGATGCGAAGGGCGGCAAAGGACCGTGGCTGGGATTGGCTATTCTCATCCATGGCCGCAGTGTATTGGGCCAGGGCGTCGTCGATCATGGCTCCGTATGGCCCAGCAATTTCTTCCAGGTAGGCGATAAGTTTCTGTTCCTGTCCTCTGACGAACCGCAGCACCTGCGGGTTGACGACCTCAGCCATGTGCGCATCCAGGGCCTGCTTGAATTCCTGAAATACCAAATAAAGGGTTTTGGCGAAACCGGCGGTCTTCAGGCTTTCATCGTAACCCTGCATCTCCACCCGATAGCTGCGAATAAAACGAATCACCCCATCAACAACGCCATCGGCGTGTTTATCGAAAAAACGGTCGATGGATGACTTTAAATCCCCCTTGATCTGATTCAAAGCGCCATCCAGGGCACTTTTAACGGTTTGCTTCAAGCGATCCAGGCGGCCCCGCTGATGGTGGGCGCGATCGGCCATCGCTTGGGCACCGTTGGCATCTCGGGCCAGCAAATCACGGTTGAATTCGATCCAATGACCAATTCCGCTGGCCACAATCTCCAGGCGTTCCAGATGATTTTTCAACAGCAGGCGACTGCGCTCCCGGTTAATCTGTTGGTCCAGGAATTGGTCAAGGCGGGTCTGTTCCCGGGCCGCAAAATCGACCATTTCCGATTCCCGCAACCAGTGTTGGTATCGATCCTTGTCTCTGGACGAAAGATCCGATTTTATTTGAGACATCAGTGAAAACAGGGCCGAAAAGGTAAACACCCGGGGATCGGAGCAAATCAGGCGCAAGTCCGCCTCAATCTTGCCAATGCCATCAGTGATGTCTGCCAACGATTCATGTTCGCTGAAATCGCAATTGATGACAAAAACGACCGCCTCTAAAATCCCCATCTTGCGAATCATGGTGAGGAACCGGATATCCGCCTGGCGGAGCCCGGTGCGACTGCTGATGACGTAAATGGTAAGATGCGCCATCATCAGGTAATCTTGAATCATGGCCAAATGCAGCGGATTGGGCGAATCGCTTCCCTGACAGTCGGCAACCTCAACTTCTTGACCAAGACCGGATGTATCGATTTCCAGCAGCACATCCTTGAGATAAACGGCCATGGCATCGTCACCGACGAAATCCCTGTGCAGCGTGAAGCGGTCATTCTCGAAAACAACGGTGGCATGGTCAGCACCGACCAAGTGCTGAATACGTTCGTACCCGTGCAGGTAGGAGGCCAGCAAGACGCTGCCGGCACTGCGGGTGTCGTTGGAGATCAACTGATCGGCGGCCAGGTCGTTGAGCGCCCGAGACAAGACCCGTCGATCCGCGTCCTGGCGAATGTCAAAGGGATGCGCCACCTGAGAACGGTCATGGGCAGGCAGCAGCACCGATGCCTGACCAATATCCCGGTTAACCGCCTCCCAGTTTTTTAAGTAGAGGATGGCCCGCAACCGGCTGCCTGATCTGACGCGGGTAACGATGGAAGTGACCACCCCGGCGCCCCGCTTAAGGTAATCGCCGCCAAATAGGGTGTTAACAAACGTGCTTTTACCGGATTTGATGGGTCCCACCACGGCCACGCGCATGATCTCTTCGGATATCTGCCCAGAAATGGTTTGGCAGGTAGCCCGCCACTGAGAAAGCCCTTCATCGATGAACTCGGTAATTCTCTCGGCATCGTCGAGAAGGTGAGCGGTATCTTCACTGATATGGATGAGTTGATGCTTCAGTGTTTCATATGTAGGCATATTGATCGGTTCTCTGGCTTGGTAATATTCCTGGAAACAATGGGGGCGGATACAAGGCGACCGGATTTAATCCGAGGCAAACCGTCCGATCATCAACCACTGGTTTTTACATTTAAACGGATCGATTGTCAAAGGGAACACACGCGGTAATTGCGGTGCGTGGACAAACTTCAAGAGAACACAATGGCTTGTAAATCTTACGATTTAGTGCTATACAGACCATTAGGAATCCATGAGATGGGCGATTGTAAGGCGCTTAATCCAGCATAAGGAACACCCTACCTATGTCAGAAAAACATCCAGAATGCCCATTGTACAATCCGTTGAACTGCAAGGAGTACTACAATCCCAAGCTCTGTGCGTTCGTTAGAAAAGATAAGATTTGCCTGAAAAAGAAGAAACCCAAGCAAAAGCCCAAAAAGAAGGCCGCCATATAGACAGGAAAACCAACGCCATTTGCCGTAACATCAGCAAATGGTTGCCTGCCAACCATCCCCTCTGCAGACCGTACTCGTCCGAATGTCCTCTTCATCCATGCTTCGAAAAATGCCATCCGATCAATTCAGTATCGCCGCTAATTGACATACCAAATAAAAAATATCCAATTTGGCCTGCAAGGGTGTTGGTTGTTAAAGGTTTTTTTCCAGTTCGACTGATGACTGTTTCCATCAAGCATGACCGGGTATGTCGGATAGCAGTGTCGGGTCGATACCGATCATTTTCATCGCCGCTTCCCAGCGCTCGGATACGTCGAGTTGAAAGGCGATATCTTCCGAATAGGGCCCGTTGATCCATGCATTGCTGCGTAACTCACCCTCTAGTTGTCCAGGTCCCCAACCGGCGCACCCCAATGAGATAATATACGCTTGCGGGCCACGACCGGCGGCGATGGCTTCCAGGATATCCCGTGAATTGCTCAGGGCCAGTTTTTCGCTTATCACCATACTGCCTTCCCAGCCGAAGGGGGGGGCGTGAAGCACAAACAGCTCATTTACGTGAACCGGCCCACCGATGTGAATGGGAATGTCTTGCGCATCGATACTGGTTGAGATCTGAAGCTCGTCAAAGATCGTCTTCCCGTTGACTTCCGGATGGATCCGCGTGATCACGATCCCCATGGCACCTTTCGGGTTGTGCTCTGACAGGCAGGTAACGCTCTGATAGAAATTGGGATCGGCCAGTCCGGGCATAGCCATGAGAAACTGACCTTTCAAGGATTGCCATGTTTGATCCACTGTGAGAATCTCCAATGGTAATGGTTTGACCAAGGCTGGCTATACTGTAGCCATGGTCTGTCCCAAAGGCAAGAAAAAGCTTGACTTGCATGAACCGGACTGTTAGGGGATGAAAACTATTTAAAAAGGCAAGCCAAATTGATGATTCACGATTTCGCCCTTATCAGCATTATTGGTCTTATTCTTAACCTCGTAGTGGGTGTCCTTATCCACGACGAGGAGACGGGGGCGATAATGGCCTGAACCAGCCAGCACCGGAAAACACAAAATCCGTTATCGCTCCCAGCGGCGATAACGGATTTTTTTTGGTTCATGGCAATCTGCTGTCAAATAGGCGATGGTTCTGGCTTGCGCTCGAATCAGGCCCAGCGATGAGTTCGATGAAAAAACGGTTGGCCCGCCCGAGGCAGAAAGATGGCATCGTATGCATCATGGGACGAGGGATGGAAAGGACGTCAGGGGATGAAAAGCGACGCAGCAAAAAAAGGGATTGAACGGGCACCCCACCGGGCCCTTTTCAAGGCTATCGGATACACCGATGAAGAGATCGCGCGTCCTTTGATCGGCATTGCCAATGCCGTCAAT
>JASFFF010000356.1:0-4510 GCA_050124445.1 Desulfosarcina sp. | reverse complement strand
AGGTTCACCTTTGTCTCGATGATAAGGGTTGCCGATGGCAGACAGGCCCATTTATGATCCCTGACGAATATCGGCGTTCGCCGGTGCCGATTTCATTTTGGTGATGTAATTGGAGACCATATCCGCTGTGACGGACATGCAACTGGCCATGTTGTCTACAATGTTCTTGAGTGTCGTAGAGAGCCGGTTGTATTCTTTTTGCAGGGATACGATCTCAACCTTAGTGATTTTAATGTTTTCTGACCCGTAAATGGATGCATTTTCGGGCTCATGCCCCATATGCAGAAAAGGCAGCGTTCCAAAAAAGTCACCTTTGTAGAGATGACACAACAGGACCGGGCCACTATCGGTGTTGCGCACAACGGACGCCCGGCCCTGTTTGACCAGGTATAGTTGCTGGTCGTCGCTCTTGGCCTGTTGGATGAGCACCTTTTTATCCTTCAGGATGTCATCGGTCTGTAATTTACCGTCATGATATTCGACAATGCGATCGGTCAGCTGCTTGAGCCGCTTGTCAAGGCTGGTTAAAAAGGATCTGAATTCCAGAGATAGGGCGGCATACTCCTGGGCCAGTCGCTGAGAGTCCACAACCCCCAATTGGACATTGCCGACGGCAATGGCGGTGGCGGTGCGAACGTGACCTTGCAATAAAAAGGATGCCATGCTGCCGATAAAAGAGCCATCGCCGATTCGGATAATGGGAATGGTGCCGGAGTCGACCTCTTTGACAATATCGACGACGCCTTCCAATATCACCCAAATCCAACTGCCGTGCTTGCCTTCTTCGACGATATGCTCACCGTCAAAGAAATCCTCCTCATCGACCACGTACATGTAGTCCACCAGCGGTCCCTTAACAATGGCGTTTTTGGAAATGGCTCGCTTTAGGTTGGCGGCATCGTCTGAATTGGCGGTGGGTCCGATCTTCTTGATGAGACCATCATCTAATTGTTTCATGCCTTCCAAGATAATACCCATACGGCTTTTGGTAATTTGCTTGTCGGCCAAGATGGCCTCTCGGGTAAATTCGAAAGACCCGTTTACCCAGCCAAATAGGGCGTAAAGCGCTTCAAGTCCTTCCATGTCTCCATTTTGGGCATTGATCGGATTGCCCTCAATGAAGTAAATGAAACCCGGTTCGGGTGCGTAGCGGTTGATCAGGCGCAATACGCCCGTGCTGCCACTCGAACCAAGAAGCTGAAGGATGTCTCCAAGCGACAGGAAGCTCAGGCTTCCCGATAGCACAATGCTTTCATTCATCGGCAGGACCGGCTCCTACTTTGCCCATTTAAATTCTTTTTGCAGTGATTTGAGTGTCTCCATTAAGCAGGCCTTCAATGTCACCCCCACACCGGTGCCTTTTACGGCACTGCCTGGAAATGACGGCACTTTCAACTGCCGGTTTAAGTCCCGTTCCATCTGTTCAACGGACATCAGTGGAATGCCTTCATCGGCGAGGTCTCTTTTGTTGTATTGAATAATGAGGGGAACCTTGAAAATATTTTTGCCATACTCTTTGAGGTTGGCTTGAAGGTCCTTCAACGAAATCATATTTTTTTCGCGCCGAACCTCGAGGGAATCAGCGACAAATACAATGCCGTCGACACCCCTTAGAACCAGCTTGCGTGTCGAACTGTATTTGACCTGACCCGGTACCGTGTAGAGTTGAACCCGAACGTCACAGCCCTTTATCTTACCCAATCCCATGGGCAGAAAATCAAAAAACAGGGTGCGGTCCCCCTCCGTGTTGATGGAAACCATCTCTCCGGTGACCTGTTTCTTGTAGGATTTAAAGATATATTCGAGATTCGTTGTCTTGCCGCATCGACCCGGTCCATAGTACACGACCTTGCACTCGATTTCTCTTTTTTTCAGGTTGAAAATGGCCATAAAGACTATCCTTCGCTATTTATTAGGATGAAAGCGCTGGAGACTTGGTTTAGCCGCAATGACATATCCACATCGGATAATTGGCCCTTTGTCCTCATGTCGTTATGTGCTGGTAACCTTAACATCAAGGCAAAAGTCGCCTCGTTTTGGACCGGTATTGATCTGGGTTTTATTGGCAACCACCGCCGTGCCCTTGAACATGGCGATCGGCGAGTAAAATTGGACGTCGTCCAGCCGGTCACCGTTATTTAGGTCTTCAATCAAGCCCAAGTCGTTTTTCGAGATGATCAGGCTCAGCATAGCGCCAGACTGGAAGTTGACGTCAAATTCGACCATTTTTCCTTTGTGTGAACCGCTGGTAAAGGTGATGCCGATGGAGGTAATATCCAGGATATCCTCTTCGGCCTCGGGCATACTGAATTCAATGCCGCCTGATTCGGCGGCGGCCTCCGCTTCATCGCCTCCACCTTCCGGCAGCGTCAGCGAGGTGTCAATACCTTTTCTGTCCAAGATCGGTTGCAGGTAGGATCGAATGGACTCCAATTGACTGCTGGTAAAAAGGTCGCCGGAGAGCCACTGGTGATACTGGTCGACGGCTTCGTCAACAGACCCGATGGCCATCTTACAGCGGATGATATTTTTACCTGCATCGACCCGGTAACCATCGTCTTTCAACAGCGCTTCCAATTCAACAATCGCCCGCTCGAATTGCCCGAACTTGGCCAGGGCCACCGCTTTCTGCAGGTCATTGTCGCCAAACAGGTTTTTTATCAGATTCTGCCCCTTTTCGGACAGTTCGGGAGATGCTGGCCCCGTTTCCACCTTTTCGGTCTTTTTTTCAAGGGCTTGAATTTTTGCCGATATGGCCTTGAGAAGGCTCTCTTTGTTTTTTAGCCTGTCGATCTTGTTGATCAAGGCCGAGGCTGCATCGTACTTGTCTTTGGCTTCGGAAAACAAACCCTGCGAGCGGTATAGCTCCGCCTGACTTAGTAGGGACTTAATTTGCAGGCTGATATCCATTCAGGATCCTGTTTTTACTGACCGGAGAAAAGCAAAAGCGCCGAGCCTGTCGCGATGTGGACTGCGATCGACTGCCAGCGGATGTCACTTGTTTTCCGCTTTGGAAGGTGAATCGCACCCGGCGTGTGATGATTCCCAATGAACCTAATGTTTTGTTACAGCAGGTTTTTACCCTGTTTGCACATTTATTGTCAACAATTGAGAAGTAACTATTTATAAAACAAACATATTGACATTCACCGACGGTATGTTATCAAATTTTTTTTTACGCTTCCCACCAAACACAAAAGATCATTCTAACCATCAACCCCCAAAGGAGCAAGTTATGGACAAAAAAGTGACCGTCATCGGTGCAGGAAACGTGGGCGCCACCGCTGCCCAGCGGCTGGCTGAAAAAGAGCTTTGCGATGTGGTTCTGGTGGACATCGTCGAAGGTGTGCCCCAAGGAAAGGCCCTTGACCTGACAGAGGCTGCACCCATCGAAAAGCATGATGCCAGATTGACCGGATCCAACGGCTATGAAGCAACCGCCGAGTCAGACATCGTTATCATCACTGCAGGCATCCCCCGCAAGCCCGGCATGAGCCGAGACGACTTGATCAGCACCAATGCCGGTATCATCAAGAGTGTCACCGAGCAGGTCGTCAATTATTCCCCGGATAGTATACTGATCATTGTCAGCAACCCGCTCGACGCCATGTGTCACGTGGCCTTCGATGTATCCGGGTTTCCCAAAAATCGCGTTCTGGGAATGGCCGGTGTGCTTGATTCGGCCCGTTTCCGCGCCTTCATTGCCATGGAACTGGACGTATCTGTGGAAAACACCCATGCTTTTGTGCTGGGCGGTCATGGCGATACCATGGTCCCCCTGCCACGCTACTCCACCGTTGCCGGCATCCCCATTACCGAACTGATCCCGCAGGAACGTATCGCCGAACTGGTGGATCGCACGGCCAACGGTGGCGCCGAAATCGTCAGCCTGCTGAAAACCGGCAGCGCCTACTACGCTCCGGCCTCAGCTGCCGTGGAAATGGCAGAGTCCATATTAAAGGACAAGAAAAAAGTGCTGCCCTGCGCCGCCTATCTTCAGGGTGAATATGGAATCAATGATCTGTTTATCGGCGTGCCGGTCAAACTCGGTAAAAACGGTATGGAGCAGGTGATTGAGATTACCCTTACCGACGATGAAAAGGCCGCTTTAATGAAGTCGGCCAACGCCGTCCAGGGATTAAAAGACGATCTGGCCAAACTGGCCTAATTTAAGGCACCCAAAGGGCATCGCGGGGGCTTCAGGCGTGCTCCCGCCGGCCCGGTGCCTTTGATGATGCCGTGATGTGAGAACGGTTTCCAATAAAGTGGCCACACCATTGGTTCAAAAATAATCGGTCGCTTCGATCAGAAGGGCAACCGACCTATCTTTATAGGGCTGCTTTGACGGCCTCGGCGATGGATCGACTGATCCCGGGCAGTTCACTGATTTCCGCTGCAGTGGCTGCCCGGATTTTTTTTATGCTCCCAAAATGATTCAACAGCATGCGTTTTCGCTTGGGACCCACGCCGTGGACATGGTCGAGTGCCGATTGGACCGTTTTGCGTGTGC
>JASFFF010000355.1:0-4536 GCA_050124445.1 Desulfosarcina sp. | reverse complement strand
CAGTACTTGGCGATTTCGAATCCGATCCCTCCCCCGCCGCCGGTGACGACGGCTACAGAATCTTTGATCTCCAGCATCCTCTTCCTCCATTTTTAAATTATGAATTAGCCTGCTTTCAGATACGAGAGATTTTGGTCGAGATCAAGGCGCGCGAAAAATAATACCGCAAGCATATGGTCGATTTTCCGAGGATAGAATTTTTCGCGAAACACAGATGTCGAGCAAAATAACCGTTTATGGATGGACAGGGCTAAACGCCCATGATTTCTACACCCGTATCAATTGGATAGATCATGCCGGTCACCGACGTGTTTTCGAGAATGCTGACGGCCAGGCCGGCGACGTCTTCCTTGCGCACGTTGGTCTTTAGCGGCGAGTTGGCTTTGTCACGCTCCAGGATCTCGAGACTGTTGCCAATTTTTGACAAAGAGTAAGTGCTCACATAACCCGGCGAGATGCCGTTGACCCGGATTTTCTTGGCGCTTCCCAGGGACTGCGCCAATCCGCGGATGATTGACTCCAGGGCGGCCTTGGTGGCGCCGACCACGTTGAACCGCGGTACGGCGACCTTGCTCCAGCGCAAGGTGACCGCCAGAATGGAGGCCTCCTCGCTAAACACATCCAGTAGTCGTCCAGACACTTCCACCAGGGAAAAAGCCCCCACGCGAATGGCGTCGGTAAACGCCTCCCAGGAGACCTCCGTCAGCGGCATGTCGAGCTTGGCACCGCTGGCCGTCGAATAGGAGATCCCATGGACCAGCAAATCCAGGGAAATGCCTTCCTCGCGAACGGCTTGGGTGAATGCCTCCAAGTCCTCATCATTGCGGGCGTCATAGGGGAATATCTTCTCGATGTTTAGTTGATCGGCCACCCGGGAGACGCTGGGGTAGGTACTTTCATCCTGGTAGGTGGCGTAGAGGGTGTATCCGGCGCGTTTGATCTCCGTGGCAATGGCCGTGCAGATGCTCGCTTCGTCTCTGATGCCAATAATGAGCGCGTTTTTCGATTTCATGGTTGCCCTCCCTTGGATTATTCATCGGGTAAATTGACCATCACACTGGAACCGCAGTCCACCAAGTAGACGGCACCGTTGATGGAGGGATTGGTGACGATCTCGAAGGTTATTTTGGCGATGTCGTTCAATGTCGCCGTTCGCTCCAGGGGCGACGCCTCCTGGGCATAGCGGATCAGACTGGAGAATCCCTTGATGCCGCCGGCGGCCCGGGTCATGACCGGCCCAGGGGAAACGGCATTGACACGAATGCCCTTGCCGCCGAGTTCGGATGCCAGCCCTCTGACCAGGGCCTCCAGGACGCTCTTGACCGGCCCCATCATGTTGTAACCCTCCACCGCCAGGTGGGAGCCGATATAAGAGAGGGTAACGATGCTGCTGCCGGGGTTCATGACGTCGGCCCCGATGAGCTTGGCGGCAATCTCCACCATGGAGAAGGCCGAAACGCGCACTGAGTCCTTGAAGCTTTTCCAAGAGACATCGTTCAGGTCCTTTTTGATTTCCGAGGCGAAGGCGATGCCGTGGACAAATACGTCCAGCCGCGTGCCGGTTTCCTGCAGATGGTCGACAATTGCCTGGAGCTGATCGTCGTTGCCCACCTGGAAGGGGAAGAGATTCTGGACATTAAAGCGGTCGGTCACCGCTTTGACATGTGGCAGGGCCTTTTCATTGAGATAGGTCGGTACAATGGTATAGCCGTTGGCATGGAGTTCCGCGGCAATCCCCGCGCTGATGCTGTCTTCGTTAGCAATGCCGATAACCAGTGCATTTTTTTTACGCATGGCATTTTTCCTTTCTATGGCGTTCCCAAAAGCACATCCCGGGTGTGCATGGCAATCATCAACTCTTCATTGGTGGGGATGACCCATACAGACACAGCGCTGTCGTCGCTGCTGATACGGGGGCCACCGGCGAGATTGGCTACCGCGTCCAGTCGAATACCCAGCCACTCGGTACCCTCACAGACACGGGAGCGGATTTCGGCGGCATTTTCACCAATGCCGGCAGTAAAGACCAGTGCATCCAAGCCGCCCAAGACGGCTGCGGTGGCGCCCAACTCCCGTTTAATACGGTAGACAAACACATCCACGGCCTCTTCGGCCCGCGGATCGTCGCTTTCCAAAAGGATGCGCATATCGTTGCTGATCTCCGACAACCCCAGCAGTCCGGATCGCTTGTACAGCATCTCTTCCAGAGCGGCGGCGTCCATCTCTCGTTCCTGCATCAGGTAAAGGATGACTCCTGGATCCAAGGTTCCCGTGCGGGTTCCCATGACCAGCCCCTCGATGGCCGTAAAGCCCATACTGCTGGTGACGCTCTGCCCACCCAGAAGGCCGCACATGCTGGCGCCACTGCCCAAATGGGCCACTGCGACACGCCCCTTTGCGGCCCGCTGGTCATAGTCAGGCAGCCGGCGGGCGATGTATTCGTAGGACAAGCCGTGGAAGCCGTAGCGGATCACACCGTCGCCGATCAGGTCACGCGGCAGGGCGAACAGGCGCGCATGCGTCGGCGTTGTGGTGTGAAAGGCGGTATCGAAGCAGGCCACCTGGGGCAGTCCGGGATTTAGTTTCGCCACAGTTCGAATGGGGCCGAGGTTGTGCGGTTGGTGCAGGGGTGCCAGTGGAATCAATCCCTCCAGCGTGACTAGTGCGGATTCGTCCACTTGGACCGGTGCACGGTATACATTGCCGCCGTGCACCACCCGGTGGCCCACCCCCAAGAGCTTCAGATCGAGTTTCAGTCGCTGAGTACGAATCCAATTGATTAGGTAAGTCAGGAGGCTTTCATGGTTATGTTCCAGGCTGTTGGGCCAACGCTGCTCCTCGACGACCTCTCCTTCGGCGTTTTTCCCAACAAATGTGGGAGCAACCCCGATGCCGTCCACCTGACCTCGGTAAATCAGCGTCAAGGTCTCATTGTCATGGATGCGATACAGCGAGAATTTGATACTGGACGATCCACCGTTGATCACCGAAACGGCGCCTGTCATGAAGAACCTCCCTTAACAACGCCCTGGCGTCTGGCGTGGGCGACGGCGACAGCCACGGCACAAGATGCTAAGCGTGCCTTCGGGGAATCGGCGCGACTGGTCAACACGATGGGAACGCGTGCGCCCAGGACGATGCCGGCGGCATCGGCATTTACCAGGTATTGCAACTGCTTGGCCAGCATATTGCCCGCTTCCAAATCGGGCACTAGAAAAATATCGGTTTCACCAGCCACGGGGGTCCGAATGCCCTTGATAGTGGCGGCTTCCTTGCTGATGGCATTGTCAAAAGCCAGGGGGCCGTCAAGGATCGCTCCCGTGATTTGCCCCCGGTCCGCCATTTTGCACAGAGCCGCGGCTTCTAAGGTCGATGGTATCTTGGGGTTGATCGTTTCGACCGCCGACAGGATGGCGATCTTGGGCTCCTCGATTTCAAGACTGTGGGCCAGGGTGATGGCGTTCTTAACGATGTGGACTTTATCTTCAAGGGTGGGGTAGATGTTAATGGCGGCGTCGGTGACAAACAGCGGCTTCGGATAGGTGTTCACATCCATGATGAAGACATGGCTGAGGCGCAGTTCCGTGCGCAGGCCGGTGTCGCGTTTAACCACGGCACCCATAATCTCATCGGTGTGCAGGCTTCCCTTCATCAGCACCTCGGCCGTTCCGCCGCGGCAAAGCTCCACAGCCTTGGCAGCAGATTCATGGCTATGCCGGGCGTCTACGAGTTCGTAAGGGCCGATGTTGATGCCGTTTTCCTCGGCCACCTGCTTGATGCGCTCAGTGGGTCCCACTAGAATCGGTGCTATCAGGTTGGCTTTGGCCGCATCCACAGCACCTTCAAGCGCATGGTGGCTGCAGGGATGACACACCGCCATGGCAATTGGCTCGTACTCACGCACCTTTGCAATGAGGTTTTCAAAGGCTCGCCGTGGGTGATATTTCAATTCGTCCATCAAGTCCGCATCCATAGTCGGCTTTTTGGTCGGTGCCTTTACAACGGCGTCACCGGAAATGATCTCCTCATTGCGTTGGTTGATGGCGCGACAGTCAAAAACCACGGTTTTTTCGTCGGGGTGCTTTTGTTCGGCCCGTATGGAAACCGTAAGGGTGTCACCCAGCTCCACGGCCCCGTGAAACGAAAGCTTCTGAGACTTGTACACGGTTCCTGGACCAGGCAGATCGTTGCCCAGCAGGCTGGAGATCAGGGCCCCGCCCCACATGCTGTGACCGCTGACCTTCTGACGCTCCATAAGCATCTTGGCAAACCCGTCGCTGAAGTGGGTGGGATTCATGTCGCCGCTGAGCATGGCAAACATATCCACGTCCCTTTTGGTCAGGGTCCGGCTCAAGCTGGCAGTGTCGCCGATGGCGATTTCATCGAAAGTTTTATTCGTAATCATCGTTGGTTCCTTTCAGTTGGTTCTCGATGGCATCGACAGTGCGCTGTTCAAGCTCGTTTAATGGCCGACCGGCTGCAGCGATGTACCTCTCGACGATGCCATGGCCCGTCAACCGGTCTGCCGGGTCGGGA